>NZ_JBSGBN010000108.1:0-32378 GCF_053601275.1 Streptomyces sp. NPDC004752
CTGCTGGAAAACCGCCACCGCCGCCGACAACACGGGCGAACGCGGCACCCGCATCGCCTACCACCTGCGCCGCTTCGCCCGGAAGTACGGTCCCGTTCCCTGCGGATTCGGGAAGACCAGAGGTGCAGCGCCGTCCGGCGTCGTTCAGGAATACTTCCACAGATAGCCGATAGTGAGCCGGCCGCTGTAACTCGCGCCGGTCTGGTCCAGAACCTGTTTCCGATCCTCTGGGACGAACACCTGGCGCTGAGCCCCTGTGGCGGGAGATCCTGACCTTGACCTGTTCGATGCAGTGACTGCATGACGAGATGGTGGGGGCAGTGACAGGCAGCGAGGACGAACTGCTGACGTCGGAACTGGGCGCGCTCGGAGGTGGGGGGAGTGCTTGGGCCGCCCGTCGGCTTGGCGTCGACGTTCACGAGCTAGAAATGACCTGCAGCGCGCCGATGGATGAAGTCCTCGTCGAGGTCGATACCCTCATCGCCACGATGGGCAAGGTCGTAGCGCGGTCTGGGCCCACCGACGGCCGAGCGATTGTCCGCGTCGTCACGGGGTCGGGCGCGCTGAACCTCAACCCGACCGTGGTCACCGTGACGGTGTCCTCTATCGATAGTGCAGGTACAAAGGTTCACATCCGAGGTGTGGCAAAGGAGGGCCTGATCAAACAGCGGGCCGGTCGGAAGGCAGCCGAACGTTTTGCCGCTCTGCTCACGTAGACCGTTGCTTCGCCGAGCGCTTGGACGCGCTGAACCCGGCCAGTTTCATGGGAGGGCGGCGGTGGACGCCGCGCGAGGGCACGCGGTAGGACCTGATAAAGGCGGCGACACGGCAGGAAGACCGAAGAGATCCAGGTCCCGGTCACTGCCCAGGAGAAGGTCGAGGCGATCCGGGAAATGGCGGACGGTGACGAGGCGGTGGCGGCGCAGTTGGCCACCGATTTCCAGCGCCGGCCGGAGGTGGCGTTCAAGGCCATGCGTGATGCCGAGGCGCGGGACAACGTGAACGAGGCCCAGTTCGAGCAGGCCGAACTCCTGAAGACGACGAGTTCGGGGAGGACTACGACAACGCCTTCGGAGTCGGCGAGGACGGCGAGCGGTTCGACGAGCCGGCCCGCATCGTCCACAGCCGGCGGAAGTCGATGGAGTTCACCGATCTGATCGCCGTCTGCCAGGGGTCATCGCCGGGGCCGCGCTGCTGGTTCCCGAAGCTGCGCGAGCACGAAGGTCTCGTCGACGAGTGAGCCTGGAGTCAACGCGCTTACAGGCCCTAGTAGTGCCTGGTCAGGTCGGTATCGGTTCTGGCATGTCGCGGTGACAGGTGGGGCAGGCGCCGGTCCAGACCGCGAGGAGTGACTGCAGTTCGCGGGTGACCTGGTAGAGGCTCAGGCCGGCGCCGTTCCTTTTGGGGATCGCGTCAGCCGCTGGAGGGTGCAGAAGGCGTGTGCGACGGAGAGGAGGGTGACGTGGTGGTGCCAGCCTCTGAAGGTGCGGCCTTCGAAGTGGGTCAGGCCCAGGGCCTGCTTCATCTCGCGGTAGTCGTGCTCGATGCGCCGGCGCAGTTTCGCGGTGCGCACGAGGGTGGCCGGCGGGGTGTCGGCGGGCAGGTTGGACAGCCAGAACTGGACGGGTTCGGGTTCGGTGGCGGGCCATTCGGCCGGCAGCCGGCACACGGGTGGTTCCGGGCCGTCGCAGGCTTTGCGGATCTCGCGTCCGGCGGGACGGATCCGCAGGGCCACGAAGCGGGAGTACATGCGCTTGACGCCGCTGCGGCCACCGCCCGGCCGGGAGCCTTCCCGCCACTGAACCGGCCGGGCCGTCAGCTTGCCTGCTTCGATGACCAGCTTCTTCACCGTCCTGGCCGGTACCGGGTCGACCGGTCGCGGCCGGGGGCCGCGACCGCCGTAGGGCGGAGTATGCGGGTGGGCGGTGGTCGTGGTGGAGATGCCGACCGCGTAGGTGAGCCTGCGTTCTTCCGGGCCCAGCCGGAAGGCTGCGGTATCGCCGTAGCCGCCGCCGGCGACGACGAGCGGGACGTCGATGCCCCACGACCTCGTCTCATCGATCATGTCCAGGGCCGGCTGCCACTTCTCGACGTGTCCGACGTCGGTGGGGATGCCGCATGCGGTGCGGCGGGCCACCTTGCCCGGATCGGCCTTCGGCGAGGCGGGATCCCAGCTCTCGGGCAGGAACAGACGCCAGCCGACAGCAGCCGACGCACCGTTGGAGGCCAGGTGCAGGGACACCCTGGCCTGGCAGTTGGTGACCTTGCCCGCGGTGCCGGTGTACTGCCGGGCCACACACGCCGAGGCGTCGCCGTCCTTGAGGAAGCCGGTGTCGTCCACGACCAGCGCGGTCGGTCTGATCACCTGCTGCATCCGCCAGGCCAGGCGGGCACGGACATGCGCCACGTCCCACGGGCTGGTGGTGATGAAGTGCGCCAGGGCCTGCCGGTTGCCGTCCTCACCCAGCCGGGCGGCCATCGGTTCCACCGACTTGCGCCGCCCGTCCAGCAGCAGACCCCGCAGATACACCGCTCCCCACCGGCGTTGATCCACCCGCGCGAACGGCTCGAACATCTCCGCCGCAAAGTCCTCCAGATCACACCGGACCACGGCCAGCTCCCCACCCATCACAACAGGTCAACGGAACAAGCGATCAAACGGACACGCCACCAGCAAGTGAACCTGACCAGGCACTACTAGTAGTACTTCAGTGATCGCGAAGTCAGACCGGAGCATGAGGAGTTCTTACTGTGATCGCGCCAGTGAGTTACAGGAGACTGCCATTGCCGCGCATCCGTGCGCGCACGGTGACGCCGTCGATGGCGCGATAAGCGCAGCCCTTCTCCAGCGAGATCAAGGTGGCGGTTGCGGCGGCGTGGCCGTACTCGAAGCACTGGGCGGTCACTCGGGCGGAGGCGAGGGCTTCGTGTTCGGCGGAGAGACAGCGGCCGGCGACGATGATGTTCTCCCCATGGGCGGGGACCAGAACGGTGTAGGGCACTTCGTAGTAGTCGTTGAGGAGCCAGTGCAGTTTGGGCCGGTCACCGACGTGCAGTTCGATCGGCCAGGGAGAGCGGACGATTCCGTCGGGGCGCTTGCTGCAGGCGACAACGTCGTCGCTGCGCAGGGTTTCGACCCCGACGATGCTGCGTGTCTGGCGGATTCCGGCCTCGGTTCCAGTGTCGACGACGTACGCGTTCTCACACCCGGGAACGCGCTCGCGGAGGAATCGGGTGTAGGCGCGGACCTGTCGGCGGCCGGACATCTCCGCCCAGGTGAAGTCCTCTGGGTCGATGACGTTGAGCATGCGCCCGTCCGGTCCGCTGAGCCGGGTAGCGTTGACGAGCAGTTCGCCGGGGCGGGTTGTGTTGAACATCCAGATGTGCGAGCGGGGAAGATCGAGCCCGTCGAGTCGGGCGGTCTCGATGCGGGAGCTGACCTCTGGCCCGCAGATGGTGTCTTCGCCGTAGAAGTCCTGGTAGCGAGCCATGTCGACGTTGGCTATGCGGAAGAACATGGTGGGGTTCTGGATTGTGCCGTGGTCACCGAAGTAGGTGCCCAGTCCGGCTCGGGCGGCGACCGCGGCGTCGCCGGATGCGTCGATGGTGCGGGCGGCTCGTACGATGCTGTGTCCGGCGTTGGACTCCAGGACGACGCCCTGGAGGCGGTCGTCGTCGAGCAGCACCCCGACGACCGCGGTGTGCAGTAGCACTCGCACTCCGGCGGCCGTCAGGAGGTCGTCGGCGGTTTCCTTCCACATGAGGGGGTCGTGTGCCTCGGTGTAGGTCTTGCCGTACTTCTGCGGTTTGGTCAGTCCGCCGCGGGCCAGCAGCCCGGCGCGGAAGCGGCCGGTGAACCCCTCTACGATGCGCTCTGAGGGCTTGTCGCGGTCGTCGGCGAGGTAGGAGCCGCAGATGGTGCCGGACATGCCGGCGACGGCGGCGCCCCCGCAGAATCCGTATTTCTCGACCAGGATCACCGATCGCCCTGCCTCGGCGGCGACGGTTGCCGCGGCGACGCCGGCTGCGCCGCCGCCGACGACGACCACGTCGACGTCGGCGAGAACGGGAAGGCTGTCGGAGTCGTGGTTGTTCGGCGAGAGCTGCCAGCCGGCGAACTCCGGCGTGCTGCGCTGCTGCATGGCAGATCCCTCGTCAGTTCTGCTCGGTGGATACTGGGTGAGAGCGTCCCTGGAAGCGCGGCGGACGCTTCTCGACGAACGCGGCGATGCCTTCCTGGCCGTCCCGGGAGTCGAACAGCGTGGTGAGTTTGTCGCGCTCGAGTCGGAACCCCGGGCCGGCTGAGCCAGCTGAGGCGTGGGGGACCGCGGAAGTGACGGCCGCGCGGATTGCAGCGATTGCTGCGGGAGGCTGCGCGGCGAGATGCGTCGCGATGTCCAGTACGACCGAGTCGAGGTCTTCACGGGCACAGACCTGCGTCACGATGCCGAGCTGCTCGGCCGTGGAGGCATTGATCCGCTCGCCGGACATGATCAGCCACTTGGCTCGGTTCGGGCCGATGTGCCAGGTCAGGCGCTGGGTGCCGCCCCAGCCCGGGAGCAGGCCGAGGGAGACCTCCGGCAGCCCGAAGGACGCGTTGGTCTCGGCCACAACGATGTCGCAACTGAGCACAAGCTCGAAGCCGCCGCCGAGGGCGAGCCCGTTGACAGCGGCGATGATGGGGATCGGACTGGTGGCGATGGTGTCGCAGAGTGCGTTGCAGCGCTCGGTGAAGGCGATGAAGGCTTCACGGTCGGCGTGGGAGTAGAAGGCGATGTCGGCACCTGCTGCGAAGGCTCTTCCGGCACCGGCGAGCACGATGGCATGAACCGCCGGGTCGTCGCCGAGCTCTCGCAAGGCGTCCGACAGGGCCTCTACGACCGCATAGTTGATCGCGTTGTACTTGGCCGGCCGGTTGATGGTGACTATGCCGACGCGGTCGCGGCGTTCCACGAGCACGACATCATCAGCGAGCTCGGGACTGAGTGTCTCGGGGCGGGGCTCAGTCGTGGTCACGGACGGCTCCCGTCTCGAGCAGCTGGGTGATCTCGGTGCTGGTGTAGCCGAGTTCATCGAGGACTTCCCGGGTGTGCTCGCCCAGCTGTGGGGGGAGACGGCGTAGACCAGGACGCTGGCCGCCGTAGCGGACGGGGTGCGCGGGGAGTCGGATCTCACCGGCCTGCGGATGGTTGATGGTCATGACGCTCTCGTTGTGCTCGACCTGGGGGTCGGCCACGACATCGGCGTAGTCGTTGACCGGCGCGTGCCAGATGCGGTGCTCGGTGAATCGTGTCGTCCAGTGGTCGGTGGGGTGTTCGGCTATCCGGTCGGCGATGCGGGCGTTGATGTGCTCCCGCATCGCGTACTCCTGATCGGGCTCGATGGTGCTGAACCAGGGCTCGTCGAGCACCTTGGCCAGGGCGTCGGTGCTGGTGAGCGAGACGGTGATGTAGCCGTCGGCGGTAGCGAAGACCCCGTACGGCGCCTTGTAGAACGGCGAAGAGATCCCGGAAGCGCTGCGCTCGCCGCGGAAGCCGTTGAGAAAGTAGGACAACGGTTCGAGCTGGAGGTCGAGCGCGGCGTTGAGCAGGTTGCTCTCGACTCGGGTGCCCTCGCCGGTGCGTTCGCGGCCGTGCAGGGCGGCGAGGATGCCGAGCGCACCGAGGACGGCGCCATGCTGGTCGACCAGGGAAGCCCCGACGGGTGTGGGATGAGCGCCCGCCGCTCCGGTGGCGGCCGCGAGCCCGGACAGCGACTGGATCAGGACATCCTGTCCAGGGCGGTCTCGGTAAGGGCCGTCGGATCCGTAGCCGGACAGAGAGCAATACACCAAGCGCGGGTTTGTGGCCCGAAGGTGCTCGTAGCCCAGGCCGAGCCGGTCCATCACGCCGGGACGGAAGCTTTCGATCAACACGTCGGCGCCGTCGAGCAGCCGGCGCAGCATGGCCTTGCCATCGGCGTTCTTGAGGTCGACGACGACACTGCGGGCATTGCGGTTGCCGAGCAGGAAGAACACCGACACACCGCCGACGTACGCATCCGGGCCGGACCAGGACCGCTCGAATGCCCCCTGCGGGGGTTCCACCTTGATGACGTCAGCACCCAGGTCGGCGAGAAGCTGGGTGGCCGACGGCCCCTGCAGGAAGTGCGTGAAGCTCACGACTTTGATACCGGAGAGCATCTCTCGTCCTCATTAGTCCTTGGTGAGCCCGTCATATGCCCTGGAACCGGCGATACGGCTCTTGCGGCAGGGCGTACAGATCGCGCAGGGGCAGCTGCGGCTGATCCGTGTGACAGACCCGAGTTGACCGGTCTGGGAACGAGTGATGTGCACAATCGAGTGCGCACTGGTGAAGCTAGGCGGCGGGTACCGGAGGTGTCAACTGTTGGACTGGCGCACGGATCGGGTGGATCCGCGGATGAGCAGCTCAGGAACCGGTTCCGTCACGACAAGATCCTTCAGCGGAGCGCCGCCGGCGTGACCGATCAGCATGTCGCAGGCGCGCCGTCCGAGCTCCCGCAGCGGCATCCGTACCGTCGTCACGGCCGGTGTCCAGGTCTCGGCCACCCACGTGTCATTGATGGTCACTACGGATACGTCATCCGGCACCCGAACCCCCCTGCGAGCGAGCGCGGACAGGGCGCCGATCGCGGCATTGACGCTGGAGACGACCAGCCCGGTCGGCAGCGTCGGCGAGCGCAGCAGTTGTTCGACGGCGGCGGCCCCGCCCGAGGCCTCCCACCCCGACCGCAGAACCCACTCCTCCGTGATGGGCAGAGATGCCTCACGCATCGCCGAGCAGAATCCGTCGTGGCGGCGGACGGCTGTGTCATGGGTCGGTACGCCGGCGAGGTGCCCGATGCGCTCGTGTCCCAGATCGATGAGATGCCGGGTGGCCATCATGGCGCCGGCCACGTCGTCGAGCACCACTGCCCCGGTCCGCCCGGGCAACTTCGAGTTGATCAGCACCGCGGGATGCAGGCCGGTCAGGGCCTCGCCGAGCATTGCGTCGTCGAAGTCCTCCCGGCGCTGCAGCAGCACCCCGTCGACGCGACCGGCCGCGACGAGTTCGCGTAGCTGCTCGCGCCCGGCCGGTGGTGGATCGATCTGGGCCAGCAGCACCGCCATCCCGCCTTCGCGGGCACGGTCCTCGACTCCACCGAGCAACTCGGCGAATACTGCGTTGTTCACGTCCGGCACGATCAGTCCCACCGCGCCGGAGCGGGCGAAGCGCAACGCGCGAGCACGATGGTTGGGTACGTACTGAAGACGGTCGGCCGCGTTGCGCACCCGCTCGCGGGTGGCGTCGCTGATCCGGGCGCGTTCATCGCCGGTCAGTACGCGGGAGGCCACGGACCGGGAGACGCCGGCGGCATCCGCCACCTCCTGCAGCGATGTCATGTCCCGGAGTATAGATCCGCCTCGATCATCTGAACAATCGGTTGTCTTGGACTGCGCAACCGGTTGTGCACGATCGATGTCTGTGCTTGACTCCGTGATGGGTCCGAGTGAGTAACACATTCACCCGACGAGCCGACCCTCGTTCGTGCGGGCAGCCGAACGAGATAGGGGAAATCCCGGCTCGTCTTTCCGAGAGGTCGATGACGATGTCGATCAGTTCCACGGCTCTGCCTTTGCCCATCGCGGAGCTCATCCGTGACGGCGCTGTCCTACCCGCCCATCCGTTGGCGCTCGACGAGTCCGGCCGCCTCGACGCTGTCCGTCAGCGGGCGCTGACCCGCTACTACCTCGACGCCGGCGCCGGCGGAGTCGCGGTCGGGGTGCACACCACCCAGTTCGCGATCCGCGAGCACGGCCTTTACGAACAGGTGCTGCGCATCGCCGCCGAGACCACTCGTGACTGGGCTGATCGCCCGGCCGCGCTCGTTGCCGGCGTCGCAGGCGCCGCCGACCAGGCTCTCGCCGAGGCCGTAACCGCCCGCGACCTCGGCTATCACGCAGCTCTGCTCAACGTGGCCGCGTTGCGCGAATCCCCTGAGTCCGAGGTGCTCGCGCACTGCCGACGCGTCGCGGAAGTGATGCCGATCATCGGATTCGCGCTGTTGCCGGAGGTCGGCGGGTTCCACCTCAGCTACGAATTCTGGCGGGCTTTCGCTGAACTCGACAATGTCGTGGCGATCAAGATGGCGCCCTTCGACCGCTACCGCACCCTCGACATCGTCCGGGCCGTGATTGACGCCGACGCGACGGAGCGCATCACCCTTTACACCGGCAACGATGACCACATCGTGCTCGACCTGGTCACCCCCTTCGCCCTGCGCCGCGCCGACGGCTCGAAGGTCACGGCGAGGATCAAAGGCGGACTGCTGGGGCATTGGAGCGTATGGACCAGGCGCGCGGTCGAACTGCTCGACCGGATCCACGCCCTGCCCGACGGCGCACCGGTGCCGGCCGACCTGCTCGCGCTCGACCCGCTGATCACCGACGCCAACGGCGCCGTTTACGACGCCCACAACGCCTTCCGCGGCTGCATCCCCGGCTGCCTGGAGGTGCTTCGCCGCCAGGGCCTCGTACGCGACGTGCGGTGCCTGGACCCGGCTGAGCAGCTCAGCCCCGGACAGGCAGCACAGATCGACCGCGTCGTGCAGAGGTATCCCGACCTGACCGACGACGCGTTCGTCGAGGCCAACCTCAAGCGCTGGCTCTCCGACGACGGAGCCTCGATCGACCTGGTCGCCTGAGCGGCTGCACGCATACGCCGCAACGCTCCGGCTGCGACCCATGCGATCCCCTCGCGCTCCCTTTCCTGTACGACACGGCACCCTCGCGGAGACAGCCATGCCCGACATCCCGGTCCTGCACCCGGACATGTTCCCGAAGCACTTCACCGACCTTGATCACCTTGAGGACTTCATGTCCACCCCGACCGCCGAGGCCCTCGCCGACCTGCAGGACCTCGACGGCGACGTCGCGATCCTCGGGGTCGCCGGGAAGATGGGCGTCACCCTCGCCCGCTTGATCAAGAAGGCCGCGCCACACAAGCGGGTCATCGGCGTCGCCCGGTTCTCCGACGCCGCCGCCCGCGAGCGACTCGAAGCCTGGGGTGTGGAGACCATCGCCTGCGACCTGCTCGACCGTGAGGCGGTGCTCGCCCTGCCCAAGGTGCCGAACGTGATCTACATGGCCGGGCTGAAGTTCGACACCGGCGGCCGTGAGGACTTCCTGTGGGCGATGAACACCCTTGCCCCCGCCCACGTCGCCGAAGCCTACGCCGGCTCCCGCATCGTGGCTCTGTCCACCATCCACGTCTACCCATGGAGCAACCCACTGCACGGCGGCGTCACCGAGGCAACGCCGCCCACCGCCCGGCCGGGGGAGTACGCGAACTCGGTCGTCGGCCGGGAACGGATCTTTCAGTACTTCTCCCGCCAGCACAGCACCCCCGGCCGACTCGTCCGCTTCGTCTACGCCATCGACATGCGCTACGGCGTGCTGCAGGAGATCGCCCGCTGGGTCCTCGACGGCGCCGAAATCCCGCTGGAGACGGGTGCGGTCAACATCATGTGGCAGGGCGACGCGATCAATCAGTTCGCCCGCCTGTTGCGGCACTGCGAGGCGCCCGCCGGCCCGATCAACATCGGCAATCCCGAACTGACGAGTGTCCGGCGCATCGCCACGGGGTTCGGCGAGGCATTCGGAGTCGAGCCCCGCTTCACCGGAGCCGAGACCGACTGTCTGGCGGTGAACTGCGACAAGGCCGCCGAATTGCTCGGCAACCCGATCGTGCCATTGAACACGATGATCAATTGGGTTGCCGCATGGACCAAGGCGAACAAGCCGGTACACGGCAAGCCCAGCAAGTTCGAGGTGCGCACGGGCCGGTTCTGATCCAAGCCCCGCGCGGCAGGTCCCTCCACCTCCTCAACGCTGAGTCCCTGGAGACGACGATGTCCGACACCACACAGCCGGCCGCACAACAGCACTCCTGCGGCTGGTTCAAGGGCACAGAACTTCCCAGACTGGGCGCGCTCACTCTGGAGGAGTTGGAACGCTGGGTCGCCGGAGTGCAGCTACGGCATCAGATATACCTTGCAGAGCTGGAGGCACAGGATTGACTGGGCAACTGATCCCGGGACTGGTATCCGTGACGTTCCGCCACCTCGAGGTGGCCAACGTACTCGACCTGGCCAACCGTGCCGGCCTGCGCGCCGTCGAATGGGGCGGCGATGTCCACGTTCCTGCCGGCGACGCCAGGTCCGCGCGTCAAACTGCGCAGATGAGCGCCGACGCTGGAGTCGAGATCGCCGCCTACGGCTCCTACTACCACGCCGGCTACGACACGCCGGCGAACTTCGAGCCCGTCCTGCGTACCGCCATCGACCTCGGCGCACCTCGGATCCGCATCTGGGCGGGAAGGCGCGGTTCGGCTGATTCCGACGCATCAGCCAGGACCCGCGTCGCCATCGACCTTTACCGCGTCGCCGAGTTGGCGGCCGAGCACGGTATCGAGATCGGTGTGGAGCACCATCCGAAAACGCTGACCGACACCCTAGAGTCCGCACTCGAGCTCTATGCCGCCACTGGCCACCCTGGCGTGCGGCCTTACTGGCAACCGCGGACCGGCCAGGGCAGCACATCATCACTGGTGGAGGTAGCAACCCTGCTCCCGTCGCTGGTCACCGTGCATGTCTTCACCTGGACCCGCAATGGTGAGCGCCGGGCGCTTGCCGACGGCGCGGCACTCTGGAAACCGGTGATCGCCGCTCTCGCCGGGGAGCACGGCCAAGGACCCGCCCAGGACAAGCGGTACGCACTGCTTGAGTTTGTCCAGAATGACGATCCGGCAGCGTTCCTGACCGACGCGGCAACGCTATGCCGGTGGCTGGCACTTTGACTTCCTCAGTCCGCCCTCAGCTCTCCCATGGCTGGCCAACGAACCGACCTTTGGGGTTGTGGGCCGACTCGGGCCGAGGGGCCGGCGCCCCCGAATGGCGGCGTCGGCTCTCCGCCTCTCAACGATCTGCAATCCGCTATCCGGCGTTACGCTCATCGTGCAGACGCTCGCTCGCCAGATCGGCGGCGACCGCCCACACCCGCTCGAACGGTAGGTTCAGGTGCTCCTCCGCGCACAGCGGGGCGTGCAGCCGCGCGGCCAGCACCCGCAGCCGAGTCACGGCGTCCACACTCATTGCTGCCATGCCTTCCGGAACGCCGAACGGGCCTGGTGCAACCGGGACTTGACGGTGCCGGGCGCGACCCCGAGCAACTCGGCCACGCCGCGTTCGTCGATCTCCTCCAGCTCGCGGAGCACCAGCACGGCACGATGGTGTACGGGCGTCAGCGCCAGCAGATCTCGCACCTGCGCCGGCGATTCCCCGTCGCCGACTCCGCCGGCCAGCCGCTCGATCTCCCTGGTCTCCACCGCCCGGCACAGCCGGGTCACATAGGGCGTCACCACGGTCAGCATCTCGTCCATCACCAGGGACACCATCGCCTCCCCTGCGCACGAGGGGTGGGTCCGTCCCCGGCGGCCGATCGCTATTCTGGAGCCAAAGCGTTCAAACGAACGTCTAGGCGCGGCAAAGGGGTCTGGGATGCGAGAGCCTGTGGACGTACGGCGGCGGCAGATACTCGCCACGGTGCAGGCGCGCGGCGAGGTGAAGCTGACCGACCTCGCGGGCGACCTGGAAGTATCGATCATCACTATCCGTCGCGACGTCGAAGAACTCACCCGGGCCGGGAAGCTGCGCCGCGGACACGGCGTGGCCCGGTCGGTGGTGCCGGTGCAGCGGGCCGAGCCTGCCGCGGAGCCGTCCGGTGGGACGGTGGGGATCGTGGTGCCGGAGCGGCACGCATATCTGTTCGAAACCATGAACGGCGCCCGCGAGGTGCTGCAGGCCGCCGGCGTCCGGCCCGCGCTGCTGATCGCGTCGCAGGCGCCGGGCACCGAGCGGCCCATCATCGAGCGGGCATTGGCGGACGGTGTGCGGGGCCTGCTGCTCGCGCCGCGCTGGCGCAGCACCGCGGCCGAGGAGGGCGACTACGACTGGCTCGCCGCCACGTTGGCCGACGTGCCCGCGGTGCTGATGGAGCGCCGCCCCCGTCCCGGCAGCGTGCTGCACGCCATGGACTCCGTCTGCTCCGACCACTGGTACGGCGTGCACCTGGCAGTCGAGCATCTGCTGGCGCTCGGCCACCGCCGCGTGGTGCTCGCCGCCCGCGACGACAGCCCCACCGCCCGGGCCGTGCGGGCCGCCTTCGCGGCGATCGCGGCGGAACGCAGCGGCGGCGAGCGGTGGGACGTTATCAGCAGCGCGCCGGACGCCGAACCCGATTACGGTCCCGGTACCCCGGTCGAACTCGCCGCGCTGCTGCGCAGGCGCGGCGCCACCGCCGCGATCCTGCACGGCGACGTCGACGCGCTGGTGCTGGTGCAGCAGCTGGCCGACGCCGGGCTGAAGGTGCCGCAGGACTGCTCGGTGGTGGCGTACAACGATGTGGTCGCGGCGCTGGGCAACCCGCCGCTGACGGCCGTGGCACCGCCGAAGTCCGAGATCGGACGGATGGCCGCCGAGGTGCTGCTGCGACGGCTGGGGCACGACGGGAGGGGGCGTACAGACGGTGGGGCGGTAGCGCCGAGCCGGGTGGAATTGCTGCCGGCGCTCGCGGTGCGCGGGTCGACGCAGGCCGTAACGACTGTTTGACCGCTTTAGATTTCTCTGATCGAGATATTGACCGTAACCGTTCAGACGGTCAGGATTCCCGTGTTTCCAACATGAGCCGCGGGAGGCCCTCATGCCCGCTCGACCCAGCCGCCGCACCTTGCTCACCGCAACCACCGCCTTGTCGGCGGCGGGTGTGCTGAGCGCCTGCTCCGGCGGCAGCAGCACTTCGGCACGCACCGGCGGCGCCGTCCACATCACCTTCTGGTCCGCGCTGCGTGGCAGCCAGGAGGTGGTCGATGCCTTCAACCGCACCCACGATCGCATCCAGGTCGACTTCCACCAGATACCCTCCGGCTTCCAGGGCGGCTTTGCCAAGCTGAGCAACGCCGCCCGCGCCGGCAACGCCCCCGACGTCGCCACCATCGATTGCCCCCAGGTCCCCGGCTTCGCCATCGACGGCGTCGCCCGCGACCTCACCGACCTGATCAGCGACCGGCTGCGCCGCAAGCTGCTGCCACAGGCGCTCGCCCTCACTACATTCGAAAAGCGCACGTTCGCCGTGCCGCTCGATGTCGAGCCGATGGTGCTGCACTATCGCACCGATCTGTTCGAACAGTTTGGCCTGAAGGTGCCACGCACCTGGGAGGAGTTCGCGGCAACGGCCCGTACGGTGCGCCGCAAGTCCAAGGGCCGAAAACTGGCGCTCTTCCCGACCGACGGCGCCGTACAGTTCGCCGCCTACGCCTGGCAGGCCGACGCCCAGTGGTTCGACACCCGCGACGGCGCCTGGAACGTCTCCCTCGCCGACGCCCCCACCCGCAAGGTCGCCGCGTACTGGCAGCGGATGCTCGACGAGGACCTGGTCTTCGCCAACGGCAGCGAAAGCAGCCAGTACAAGGCCCAGGTCGGTAACGGCCTCGTGCTGACCCGGCTCACCGGCGCCTGGGACGCCGGCGCCCAGATGTCCGCCCACCCCGGCGACAAGGGCCGCTGGCGAGTCGCCCCGCTGCCGCAATGGGACCCGGAGAAGCCGGCCGTCGGCACCCACGGCGGCTCCGCCTTCGCCGTTACCAAAGACAGCAGGCACCCCGAGGCCGCCATGGAGTTCATCGCCTGGCAGGTTTCCCACCCGGACGCGCTCAAGGCCCGCCTCTCCAGCGGCGCCAGCAGCCAGTATCCCGCCGTCACCGACCTGGTTCCCGTCGGCCGCGCCGCCTTCCCCCAGGCGTACTACCGCGGCCAGGACATCTACACCCTCTTCAACCAGGAAGCCGACAAGATCCGCAACGGCTGGCTCTGGGGCCCGCGCATGACCGCCACCCAGCGCATCATGCAGGACGGCTTCGCCAAGGCCGCCGGCGGCGCGGGCTCCCTCCTCGGCGCGGTACGCAACGCCCAGGACGGCACCATGCCGGACCTCAAGGCCCTCGGCCTGACCACCACCCAGCGCAGCTCGTAGTGAAAGGCAGGTGACATCCGATGACCACCACCGCCAGCCCGGCCCGTACGGCACCGGCGCCCGACGCCGCGCCCGCCCGGCGTGCCCGCGCGAGCGCGCGCCGCCGCAAAGGCGGGGCCTGCGCCGTGCTGATGGCCCCGTTCCTCGTCCTGCTCGCCGTCGTCTTCCTGATCCCGGTCGGCACCGCCGTCTGGCTGAGCTTCTTCAGCGACGACCAGCCCGGGCTCGGCTTCGGCCCGGAACGCACCGTCTTCGTCGGCCTGCGCAGCTATGCCGCGGTGCTGGCCGACCCGACCTTCCTCGGCGGGCTCGGCCTGGTGGCGCTGTTCTGCCTGGTCTACATCCCGCTGATGGTGCTTGGCGCCCTCGCCCTGGCGCTGCTGCTCGACTCCGGCGTCGTACGGCTGCGGGCCTCAGCGCAGCTGGCGCTGTATCTGCCGCACGCGGTGCCCGGCATCATCGCCGCGATCATCTGGCTGTACCTGTACACCCCGGGAATCAGCCCGGTGGTCGAGCTGCTCGCCAAGGGCGACATCCAGGTCGACTTCCTCGGTGTGCACACCGTGCTGCCGTCGGTCGTCAACATCGCGCTGTGGAGCAACCTCGGCTACAACATGGTGATCTTCTACGCCGCGCTGCAGGCGGTCCCGCGCGAGGTGATCGAGGCGTCGGTGGTCGACGGCGCCGGCTGGCTGCGCACCGCGCTGCAGGTCAAGACGCCGCTCGTGCGGTCCTCGACCGTGATGGTGGCGATGTTCACGCTGATCTGGGCGCTCCAGCTGTTCACCGAGCCGATGCTGCTCAGCCAGTCCACGCCGATGATCAATTCGCGCTTCACGCCCAGCATGTACATCTACGACGCGGCCTTCACCCGCAACAACTACGGTCTGGCGGCCGCCGCCTCGGTGATCGTGCTGCTCTGCACCATCGCCCTGTCGTACGGCGTCACCCGCTGGACGAACCGCAGCCGCAAAGGGGTCCAGGGATGAGTGCCCGCTCCGAGTTCCTCCGCCCGCGGCTGCTCGGCCGCACTGCCGTCAACACCGTGGTCGGCATCGCTGTCCTCTATACCCTGCTGCCGGTGCTGTGGCTGCTGCTCGCGGCGTCCAAGGACCGCGACTCCCTCTTCAGCGGCAACATCCTCGACCTCAGCCACTTCTCGTTCGGCCAGAACCTGAGCGACCTCTTCGCCATGGACGGCGGGCTGTACGGCCGCTGGTACGTCAACAGCCTGCTGTACGCGGTGCTCGGCGCGGCGCTGAGCGCATTCATCAGCGTCGCTTGCGGCTACGCCTTCGACAAGTACCGCTTCAGGCACAAGGAGAAGGCCTTCGGCCTGGTGCTGGCCGCGGTCATGGTGCCGCAGACGGTCCTCGCCCTGCCGCTGTATCTGATGGCCTCGGCGGTGGGGGTGGTCAACACCTTCTGGGCCGTCTTCATCCCGGTGCTCTTCAACCCCTTCGGGGTCTACCTCGGCCGGATCTTCAGCGAGGGGTACGTACCCCGTGAGGTCCTCGAAGCCGCGCGGGTCGACGGCGCCGGCGAGCTGGCCACGTACGCGAAGGTGTCGCTGCGGATGCTCGGCCCCGGCCTGGTCACGGTCTTCCTCTTCCAGCTGACCGCGATCTGGAACAACTTCTTCCTTCCCATGGTGATGCTGTCCGACCAGGACCTGTATCCACTCAGCCTGGGCCTGTACACGTGGAACAGCCAGGCCGTCGTATCGCCCGAGTACTACCCCGTCGTCGTCATGGGTTCGCTGCTGGCGGTCCTGCCGCTGATCGCCGCCTTTGTGCTGCTGCAGCGGTTCTGGCGCTCGGGACTGACCGCAGGAGCCGTGAAGTGAGCGCAGGAGTCATCAAGTGACACACCCGCACCATCCGAAGACCGCCCTCGCCATGGGACCAGAAGCCGCCAAGGCCGTCCTTACCCCGCACACCCGGGCAACCTTCGCCGCCGTCTGCGACCTGCACGAAGGCCCCGTACTCGACGACTTCACCACCCCGTACGCACGCGAGGTGCTGGGCGACACCGAGCTGCTCATCACCGGCTGGGGCTGCCCACCCATCGACGCCAGGGTGCTCGCCTCCGCGCCCCGGCTGCGTGCCATCGTGCACACCGCCGGCAGCGTCCGCGGTCACACCACTGACGCCTGCTGGGAGCGGGGGATCGAGGTGTCCTCAGCAGCGGCTGCCAACGCGCTGCCGGTCGCGGAGTACGCCGTCGCGATGATCCTGCTCAGCGGCAAGCAGGTGCTGGAGCGGGCCAGGGACTTCAAGGCGGCGCGCACCTGGCAGGACCCGTTCGCCGTCCCGCAGTCGGTCGGCAACTACCGGCGCACGGTAGGCATCCTGTCCGCCTCTCTCATCGGCCGCCGCACCATCGAGCTGCTGCGCCTGCACGACCTGCGGATTCTGCTGCATGATCCGTACGTGACCGAGGACGAGGCGCGGCAGCTGGGCGCCCGGCCCGTCGGCCTGCGGGAGCTGTTCGCGGAGAGCGACGTGGTCAGCGTGCACACGCCGCTGCTGCCGGCGACCCGAGGTCTGGTCGACCGTACGCTCCTCGATGCGATGCGCCCCGACGCGGTGCTGATCAACACCGCCCGCGGCGCCGTCGTCGACCAGGAGGCCCTCACCGACGCGGCCACCGCGGGCCGGATCCGCGCCGTCCTGGACGTCACCGACCCGGAGGTGCTCCCGCCCGACCACCCGCTGTGGGACTGCGACAACGTCACCATCACCCCGCACCTGGCCGGCTCACAGGGCAACGAGTGGGGCCGTCTTGCCGACCTCGCCGCCGGTGAGGTGGCCCGCTGGGCGGCGGGCGAGGGCTTCGATCATCCCGTACGACGCGAAAGGCTGGCCTACCTCGCATGAGAGACCACATACAACTCACCGCGGACGACCGCGAGCTGAGCCCGCACACCGGCTACACCCGCGAGCGCTGGGAGGCCGTGGCCGACGGGCTGCTGCGTGCGGCCTGGCGGTTTGCGACGCCGCGCGGGGCGCTGCTCGACCTGCCGGGGCGGCCGTCGGAGTCCGGGGTGCGCTCGGACGGGATCGAGGGATACGCCCGTACGTTTCTCGCCGCCGCGTTCCGTACCGCGGGCGCGGGCGGGAAGGACCCGGACGGGATGCTGGAGCGGTACGCCGACGGGCTGGCCGCAGGGACCGCGACGCCCGGGCGTGACGATGCCGAGTCGTGGCTGCCCATCCGCTCAGGCCAGCCGATGGTGGAGTCCGCGTCAGTGGCCCTCGGCCTGCGGCTGACCCGGCCGTGGCTGTGGGACCAGCTGGAGGAGGGCGTGCAGGACCGGGCCGAGGCGTGGCTGCGGGGGGCGCTGCGGCACGTGCCGGCTCCGAACAACTGGTACTTCTTCCCGTACGCGGTGGCCGGATTCCTGGAGTCGGTCGGCCGCGGTGACGCGGAGACGGCGCGCGCCCATGAGCGGGCGGAGGAACTGCTCGAGGGGTGGTATCGCGGCCAGGGCTGGTATGCGGACGGCGACGGGCGGGCCTTCGATCACTACAACGGGTGGGCGCTGCACCTGTATCCGGTGCTGGACGCCTTCCTGGCCGGGGATGCTGCCAGGCTGTCCCGGCACGGGGCGCGGCTGCGCGAGCACCTGGAAAGCTATGCGCTGCTCTTCGGCGGGGACGGGGCGCCGATCCACTTCGGCCGGTCGCTGACGTATCGTTTCGCGGCGGGCGCGGCGGTGGGGCTGGGCGCGCTGACGGGGAACACGCCGCTGTCGGCGGGGGCTTCGCGGCGGCTGATCAGCGGCTGTCTGAAGCACTTCCTCGATCGCGGCGCGGTGGGTGCGGACGGGCTGCTGAGCCTGGGCTGGTACGGTCCGCACGCGGCCACGGTGCAGGCGTACTCGGGGCCGGCGTCCCCGTACTGGGCGTCGAAGGCCTTTGTCTCGCTGCTGGCCCCGGCCGGGCATGAGCTGTGGACGGCGAGGGAGGAGTCGGCCCCGGTCGAGGCGGCGGACCGCGCCTTGGCCCTCCCAGGTCCCGGCCTGCTGATCCACTCCACGCGGGCGGACGGGATCGTGCGGCTGCACAACCACGGCAGTGACCATGTGCGCCCGCACGAGGGCGAGTCGGCCGCGGAAGACGACCCACATTACGGGCGGCTGGCGTACTCCACAGTGACCGGCCCGACCTCCGACGCCAACACGGCCGACAACCATTTCGCCGTCGAGGTCGACGGCGTGCCGAGCGTCCGCCGCCGCATCCATCCCCTGGGCGCGGGCGACGGCGGCGGCTTCGGCTGGGCGGCGTCCTGGCACCGCCCGGTGTTCGCGAGCGGCCACGAGACGCTGCCCGGGTTGCGGGTGGAGAGTGTGACGGTCGTGCGCGGCCCGTACGAGGTGCGGGTGCACCGGGTGGTGGGCGCCCCGCCGGGCGCGCGGGTGACGCTGACCGGCTGGGCGACGGGCCGGGAGGACGAACTGGCTACGGTGCTGGAGCCGTTGCTGGGGTGGAGCGAGCGGGGTGAGGTGCGGGCACCCGAGGGCACGGCGTACACGCGGTGGGCGCGGATGCCGCGCCTGAGCGGTGCAGCGGAGGGCACGAAGGTGTTCGTGGCGCTGGCGGCGTTGAGCGGTGAGCCGGTGGAGAGTGCGGCGGTCACCGGTGTGGACGAGGACGGCCGCAGTGTGGAGGTGCGCTGGAGTGGTGACGGCTCGGTCACCCGGATCGCCTTCGACCCCGTCGAGATCCGCGTGGTGGCCGTCCGATGAGGGCGAACCGGCATCGTTCGGCAACATTGACCCGGACCGGGCTGGTGTGTGCGTAGACCTGCGGGCCGATGACCGCGGGGTGCTCGCCTCCGCGTGCTGCTGCTGGGCGCGAACATCGACGCCGGCCAGATCGGCGAGCTCGGACGCCAGGCCGCGGTCGTGGTGGTCGGCGGACAGTTCACGTCCAGCCAGGTGAGTTCCGTACACCCGTCCGAGGCCTCCGGCGTCCAGCAGTTCATGGACTATCTGGTGGAAATCGAACATCGCGGCATCGTTCATATCGACGGTGGCGTGAAAACTTCGTCGGCGAACGACGCAAGGCCGAACCGCGGCTGGTGATGCGCGGCACCACAAGACCACCCCGCGACGCCTCGGAGTAGCGCTTCACGCCTGCGGACACCGACCGCTCGTGCCCCGGACGACCAGCTTCGGGTCGAGCACCGCCTCCCTGGGCTCCAGGTCTGGTTTCTCCAGTCGCTCGACGGCGAAGCGCACCGCGTGCTCAGCCATGAGGGGAGCGTCCTGGCGGACGGTGGTGAGGCCGACGGGCATGAGGTGCGACAGGTGGCTGTCGTCGTAGCCGACGACGGACACCTGGCCGGGGACGTCGATGCCGGCCCGGATCAGAGTCATCAACAGGCCCATTGCGCATCGATCGTTGCCGGCGAGCACCGCAGTGGGTAGCGCCTGGCCCTGGTCGCGCTCCTGCATCAGCATCCGGCCGGCCTCGATGCCCGACTGCTCGGTGTGCTCGCCGGGGATCACCCGCAGCTCGTCGGCCAGCCCGTACCGACGCATCGCCGCCCGGTAAGCGCGCCGCCGGTCTGTCGAGCCGGGGCCGCGGCCGCCGTCGATGTGCACAATCCGCCGGTGGCCGAGCTCGACGAGGTGGTCCATCGCCTGCCGGACGCCCTTGCCCTCGGCGGAGTGGACGAAGTCGACGCGGGCGTGCGGCGCGGCGCGGCTGACCGAGACGGTGGCCGCCCGGCGGCCGAGCGCGTCGAGAAAGGCCGGCTCCGCCTCGGACCCCAGCAGGATCACCGCCTCGCAGCGGTGGCTGAGCAGCGCCTCCACGGCCTTGGCCTCGTCGCGCCCGTCGGCCGTCGAGGACAGCAACACGTCGTAGCCGAGTTCCTCGGCCAGTGGATAGATGCCCTCGACCAGATCCGCGTGGAAGGTGTGGCGCACCGAGAACATCACGCCGAGGGTGCGGCTGTGCCCGCGGGCCAGCAGACGGGCCGCGCGGTCCGGCTGGTAGCCGATCTCGTCGGCCACGCGCAGCACCCGCTCACGGGTCTCCTCGCCTGCTCCCGGCTGGTTGCGGAAGACGATCGAGACCAGCGCCCGGGAGACGCCCGCCTTCTCTGCGACGTCCGCCATCGTGGGCCGCTGTTTGCCCGGTTTCGCCACTTGCTCCACCTTCCGTTGCCCGACTGCCGGCCCGTGGCCGGGAAATCTCCTGGCGACAACCTATTGACATGACATTCGGGTCGGCGTCATCGTACTCGGACTAGAGCGCGCTAGTAGAGCGCGACAGTCAAGTGAGCCGGACCTCTCCCCAGAAGGCGAAGGAACCACGCGTGATGCCGTTCGAAGTGCTGACGATGGGCCGGGTGGGCGTTGATGTGTACCCCCTGCAAACTGGCGTGGGCCTGGCGGAGGTCACCTCGTTCGGCAAGTACCTGGGCGGCAGCCCTACCAATGTCGCGGTGGCGGCCGCCCGCCACGGGCACCGCAGTGCGGTGATCACCAAGACGGGCCGCGACCCGTTCGGTGACTTCGTGCGCAACGCGCTCGGCGGCTACGGCGTCGACACCCGCTACGTGGGGTCCTCGGACATCGCCCCGACCCCGGTCACCTTCTGCGAGATCTTTCCGCCGGACAGTTTCCCGCTGTACTTCTACCGTCGGCCCAAGGCCCCCGACCTGGACATACGGGCGGAAGAGCTGGAGCTGGACGCGGTCGCGGCGGCCCGGATCCTGTGGTTCACCGGCACCGGCCTGAGCGAGGAGCCGAGCCGCACGGCGACGCTCACCGCTCTGCGCCACCGGTCACGGCAGGGCACCACGGTCTTCGACCTCGACTGGCGGCCGATGTTCTGGAGCGACCCGGACCAGGCGCGGTCCCTGTACGCGGAAGCGCTGCAGCACACCACGATCGCGGTCGGCAACATCGACGAGTGCGCGGTCGCCACCGGCGAGCGCGAGCCGTACGCCGCGGCACAAGCGCTGCTGGCGGCAGGGGTGGAGCTGGCCGTGGTCAAGCAGGGCCCAAAGGGGGTCCTGGCGATGGACCGGGCCGGCGGCGTCGCCGAGATCCCGCCGGTGCCGGTGGACGTCGTCAACGGGCTCGGCGCGGGCGACGCGTTCGGCGGCGCGCTCTGCCACGGACTGCTGTCCGGGTGGGAGGTGCCGCGCACGCTGACCTTCGCCAACGCCGCCGGTGCGATCGTCGCGGGCCGACTCGCCTGCGCCGACGCCATGCCCGAGGAATCCGAAGTAGAAGCCAAGCTGCGCGAGGTGAACAGTGCCGTCTGACAAGGTGAGCCGGATCGTGGAGGCCAGGGTCGCGGACCCGGGCGCAATCGCGGCGGCAGCCGCCCGACGCGTGAAAGCGACATCGCTCTTCGGTGAGCACGGCAAAGTGATGATCATCGCCGCCGACCATCCGGCCCGCGGCGCCAACGCGGTGGGTTCCGATCCGAGCGCCATGGCAGACCGCTTCGAACTCCTCGACCGCATGTGCATCTCCCTGGAGCGGCCGGGCGTCACAGGCGTGCTGGCGACCGCCGACATCCTGGAGGACCTGCTGCTGCTCGGGGTGCTGGACGGCAAGAGCGTCTTCGGCTCGATGAACCGGGGCGGGCTCGCCGGCTCCTCCTTCGAGATCGATGACCGGTTCACCGGGTACGACGCGCAGGCCATCGCCGAGATGAACTTCGACGGCGGCAAGATGCTCACCCGGATCGCCCTGGACGACCCGGCGACACCTGCCGCTCTGCAGAACACTGCCCGCGCCGTCGACGAGCTCAACGACCGGCACCTCATCGCGATGGTCGAGCCGTTCCTCTCCTCGTGGCAGGACGGCAGGATCCGCAACGACCTGTCCACGGACGCCGTCGTCCGCTCCGTCACCATCGCCTCCGGGCTCGGTCGGCGCAGCGCCTACACGTGGCTGAAGCTACCCGTCGTACCGGACATGGAGCGGGTGCTGGCCTCCTCGACCCTGCCCACCGTGCTTCTGGGCGGCGAGGTCAAGGACCCCGAGGCCGCGTTCGCGTCCTGGGGCAAGGCTCTCAAGCAGCCCACCGCGCAGGGCCTGACCGTCGGACGGTCCCTGCTCTATCCCTCCGACGGCGATGTGGCCGGCGCGGTGGACCGGGCGGTGAGCCTGTTGTGACCCACACCGACTCGACCACGCACCATCTGCCCAAGGGCAGCTCTGCCGACGGACCGTACGACCTCGAGGTCACGCCGAAGTCCGCCCGCTGGGGGTACTCCGGGCTGCGGGTCCTGAGCCTGGTGCCGGGCGAGGCACACGCGCTGTCCACCGCGGAGTGCGAGGTCCTGGTCCTGCCGTTGCGTGGCGGCTGCACCGTCACCGTCGACGGACAGCCCTTTCACCTGGCGGGCCGCAGCGGCGTCTTCGACGCGGTCACCGACTTCTGCTACCTGCCGCCCGGAGCACGGGCCGTCATCAGCAGCGCGGACGGCGGCACCTTCGCGCTGCCGTCTGCCCGCACCGAGGACGTCGGACTGCCGGCCCGGTACGGCGCCGCCGCAGGCGTCCCCGTCGAACAGCGCGGTGCGGGCCACTGCGCCCGCACCGTGCGCAACTACTGCCTGCCGCACAGCTTCGACGCCGCCAAGATCCTGGTATGCGAGGTGCTGACGCCCGGCGGCAACTGGTCCTCCTATCCGCCGCACAAGCACGACGAGCACCGGCCCGGCGAGGAGAGCGAGCTCGAGGAGATCTACTACTTCGAGATCGACGGCGGCCCGCACGGCTTCGCCCACCAGCGCGTCTTCGGCACCCTTGAGCGGCCCATAGACGTGCTCGCCGAGGTCCGCTCCGGCGACGTCGTCCTCGTGCCGCACGGCTGGCACGGCCCGTCCATTGCGGCCCCCGGACACGATCTGTACTACCTCAACGTCATGGCCGGCCCCGGCGAGGAACGGGCGTGGCGGATCTGCGATCACCCGGACCACGCGTGGATCCGCGGCACCTGGAAGGAGACGTGATGGCGGCGCCGACGATCCGGCTGACGACCTCCCAGGCACTGGTGCGGTTCCTGGCCAATCAATACAGCGAGCGGGACGGGGTCGAGCAGCGGCTGGTCCCCGGAATGTGGGGGATCTTCGGGCACGGGAACGTGGCCGGGGTCGGGCAGGCGCTGCTGCAGGCGGCGCAGACCGGAGAGGCCGATCTGCCCTACTACCTGGCGCGGAACGAGCAGGGCATGGTGCATGCGTCGGTGGCGTACGCGAAGATGCGCGACCGGCTCGCGGTCTTCGCCTGCACGGCCTCCACCGGCCCCGGCTCCACCAACATGATCACGGGGGCGGCGCTGGCCACCACCAACCGGCTGCCGGTGCTGCTGCTGCCGTCGGACATGTTCGCCACCCGGACCGCCGATCCGGTGCTGCAGCAGTTGGAGGACACCCGCGGCGGGGACGTGACGGTCAATGACGCCTTCCGGGCCGTGTCGAAGTACTTCGACCGCGTCTCCCGCCCCGAGCAGCTGATCCCGGCCGCGCTCGCGGCGATGCGGGTGCTCACCGATCCCGTGGAGACCGGAGCGGTGACGCTCGCGCTGCCTCAGGATGTGCAGGCGGAGGCGTACGACTGGCCGACCGGCTTCTTCCGCCGCCGGATCTGGCATGTCGGCCGCCCCGTGCCGGAGGAAGACGCGGTGCGGCGGGCTGCGGAACTGCTGCGCCGCGCCGAGCGTCCGCTGATCGTCGCCGGGGGCGGGGTGGTGTACTCCGGCGCCGTGGAGGAACTGCGGGCCTTCGCCGCGACCACGGGCATCCCGGTGGCGGACACGCACGCGGGCAAAGGCGCCGTCCCCTGGGATCACCCGGTCGCGGTCGGCGGCATCGGCTCCACCGGCGCGTACGCAGCCAATGAACTGGCGCGGCAGGCGGACGTGGTCCTCGGCATCGGCACCCGCTACTCCGACTTCACCACCGCCAGCCACACCGTCTTCGCCCACCCCGACGTGGCCTTCGTCAACCTCAACGTGGCCCGACTGGACGCGGTGAAGCACTCCGCGCAGCCGCTGGTCGCCGACGCCCGCCTCGGCATCCAGGCGCTGGCGGCCGAGCTGGGTGACTGGCAGGTGGACTCCGGCTACCGCGAGCACGTCCGGACGCTCATTGCCCGGACGCGGGAGATCGAGGAGACCTGCTTCGCCGGGGAGCGCCACAGCGGCGAGCTGCCGGCCCAGAGCCAGGTGCTGGGCACCTTGAACGAGA
Source organism: Streptomyces sp. NPDC004752 (assembly GCF_053601275.1). Taxonomy (NCBI): domain Bacteria; kingdom Bacillati; phylum Actinomycetota; class Actinomycetes; order Kitasatosporales; family Streptomycetaceae; genus Streptomyces; species Streptomyces sp. NPDC004752. Next base: position 24,314 of record NZ_JBSGBN010000108.1, read on the forward strand.
TTCTCGACGACCGTGCCGTGGTGATCAATGCGGCCGGTTCGATGCCCGGCGACCTGCAGCAGCTGTGGCGGGCCCGCGATCCGAAGGCCTACCACGTGGAGTACGCCTACTCCTGCATGGGTTACGAGGTCGCCGCCGGGGTCGGCGCGAAGATGGCGGACCCGTCGCGGGAAGTGGTCGTCCTGGTCGGGGACGGCTCGTACCTGATGATGGCCCAGGAGATCGTCACCATGGTCTCCGAGGGTCTGAAGGTCATCGTCGTCCTGGTCCAGAACCATGGCTTCGCCTCCATCGGTTCCCTCTCCGAGGCCCTCGGCTCGCAGCGCTTCGGCACCAAGTACCGCTACCGGGACGGCGGCTCGGGGCTGCTGGACGGCGCGGTGCTGCCGGTCGACCTGGCCGCGAATGCCGCCTCCCTCGGCGCGGACGTGCTGCGCGCCGCCTCCGTCGGCGAGTTCCGTGCCGCGGTGGAGAAGGCCCAGGCCGCGGACCGCACCACCGTCGTACATGTCGAGACCGACCTGTACGGCCCGAACCCGCCGGCGCACGGCTGGTGGGACGTGCCGGTCAGCCAGGTCTCCGCCCTGGAATCCACCCGGTCCGCGTACGAGACGTACGCCGCCCACCAGGGCACCCAGCGCCGCTACCTCTGACAAGGAACCCTCACGTGAAGACCATCCCGCACTGGGTCGACGGCTCGGCCGTCCCCGGCAGCGCAGCGGCAACCGCGCCCGTGTACAACCCCGCCACCGGCGCCGAGCAGGCCCGCGTCGCGCTCGGCGGCCGGGCCGAGGTCGACGCGGCGGTCCGCGCCGCGGCGGCGGCCTTCGAGACATGGTCGGAATCCTCGCTCACGCGGCGCACGCAGGTGCTGTTCGCCTTCCGGCAACTGCTGCTGGAGCACGAGGAGGAGCTGGGCCGGATCATCTCGGCTGAACACGGCAAGACCGTCGACGACGCCCGGGGCGAGATTGTGCGCGGCCGGGAGGTGGTCGAGTTCGCCTGTGGCCTCGGCGATGTCCTCAAGGGCGGCTACTCCGACCAGGTCTCCCGCGGCGTGGATGTGCACAGTTTCCGGCAGCCGCTGGGGGTGGTCGCGGGCATCACGCCGTTCAACTTCCCGGCGATGGTGCCGCTGTGGATGCATCCCATCGCCATCGCCACCGGCAATGCCTTCCTGCTCAAGCCGAGCGAGCGCGACCCGTCGGCGGCGAACTTCGTCGCCGAGCTGTACCGGCGGGCGGGGCTGCCGGACGGCGTGTTCAACGTCGTCCACGGTGGCAAGGACGCGGTCGACGCAATTCTCACCCACCCCGGTATCGAGGCGGTCTCCTTCGTCGGCTCCACGCCGATCGCACGGTACGTGCACCAGCAGGCCACCGCGCACGGCAAGCGCGTCCAGGCCCTGGGCGGTGCGAAGGACCATGCCGTGGTCCTGCCGGACGCCGACCTGGAGTTCGCCGCCAACCATCTCGCCGCAGGTGCCTATGGCTCGGCCGGCGAGCGCTGCATGGCAGTGTCCGTGGCCGTCGCCGTCGGCGACGCCGCCGATGGCCTGGTCGATGTGCTCGAGCGCAAGGCCCGCGAGGTGCGGGTCGGTCCCGGCGACGCACCCGGAACCGAGATGGGCCCGCTGGTCACCAAGGCCGCCCAGGAGCGTATCGAAACGGCCGTCGGCACCGCCGCCACCCAGGGCGCCACCGTCGTCGTTGACGGCCGCGGCCTGAAAGTCGACGGTCACGAGGACGGCTTCTTCACCGGTCCGTCCCTCCTCGACCATGTCACCGCCGAGATGGACGCCTACCGCGAGGAGCTCTTCGGTCCGGTCCTCGCCGTCGTACGGGCCGACTCCCTTGATGCCGCCGTCGAGCTGATCAACGCCAACCCGTACGGCAACGGCACCGCCCTGTTCACCGCCTCCGGCGAGGCCGCCCGCCGCTTCCAGCGCCGAGTCAAGGTCGGCATGATCGGCGTCAACGTGCCGGTGCCCGTGCCGATGTCGTACTACTCCTTCGGCGGCTGGAAGGACTCGCTCATCGGCGAATTCCCCATCCACGGCCCCGAGGGCCTCCGCTTCTACACCCGGCCCAAGGTCGTCACCACCCGCTGGCGTCGGCCGGCCCAGTCGGTCGACGCCGGCTTCACCTTCCCCACCTCCAGCTGACCTCCAGGAGCAGCACCATGGCAACGGCGCCTACCTCTCTGCGCACCACCGCCGGCAATCTCTGCCTCGGCTCGGCCCCCGATTCCTGGGGCGTTTGGTTCCCCGAGGACGAGCATCAGGTCCCCTACACCCGCTTCCTCGACGAGCTGGTCGAGGCCGGATACCGGTGGCTGGAGCTCGGCCCGTACGGCTATCTGCCCACCGACCCGCAGCAGCTGAAGGACGAGCTCGACGCGCGCGGCCTGCAGGTCTCCGGCGGCACCGCCTTCGGCGCCCTGCACCGGCCGGAGCTGTGGGACGACACCGTCGCCCACATCCGCCAGATCGCGGAGCTGACCGCGGCCTCCGGCGCCCACCACCTCGTCTTCATCCCGCCCATGTACCGGGACGAGAAGACCGGCGCATTCACCGAGCCGACCGAGCTGACCGCGGACCAATGGGCGGGCTTCGGGCGCAACGCCGACCGGCTCGGCAAGCTACTCCTTGACGAGTACGACATCCGGCTCGTGCTGCACCCGCACGCCGACAGCCACATCCAGACCCAGCCGGAGATCGAACGGCTGCTGAGCGAGTCCGACTCCCGCTACACCAACCTGTGCCTGGACACCGGGCACGTCGCCTACGGGGGCGGCGACAATCTTGACCTGATCCGCCGCTACGGCGAGCGGGTCGGCTACGTGCATATCAAGCAGATGGACCCCGCCGTCCTGGCCCAGGTCGCCGCCGAAGATCTCTCCTTCGGCGAAGCCGTCAAACGCGGCGTCTGTGTCACCCCGCCGGCCGGCGTGCCCAAGCCCGCCGACGTCGTCGCCGCGCTCGCCGGCCTCGACGCCGAGCTGTTCGTCATCGTCGAGCAGGACCTCTACCCCTGTGCCCCCGATGTGCCGCTGCCCATCGCCGTGCGCACGCGCGAGCACCTGGCCGCCAGCGGCCTGACCGGCACCCGCCGCCCACTCTGCGAGCGATAGGCGGCGGTCATGGACGTCAGAGACGAAGCGACCGCCGCCAGGGCCACGGCCGTGGCCAGGGCGCCGCCGAAAGAGGTCTCCCCGCGGCTGCGGCTGATCACTGTCATCGCGACCTTCGGCGGGCTGCTCCTCGGCTACGACACCGGCGTCATCAACGGCGCCCCGCCGTACATGAAGGACGACCTGGGCCTCACCCCGGTCACCGAGGGCATGGTCACCAGTTCGCTTCCGGCGGGGTGTGGCGGTGGATGCTCGTCGTCGCCTCTCTGCCCGCGGTGGTGCTCTGGTTCGGCATGCTCGTGATGCCCGAGAGCCCCGCTGGCTGGCCGCGCACAGCCGCTTCGGCGAGGCGCTGCAGGTGCTGCAGCAGGTCAGGGCGCAGGCCAGGGCCGAGGCCGAGCTGAGAGAGGTGTCCGCGCTCGCCGTCAAGGACGAGCAGGAAAGCTCGGCGGCTGGCAGGACATGAAGTCCGTGCCGTGGCTGCGCAAGCTGATGCTCACCGGCTTCGGCATCGCGATCGTGCAGCGGATCACCGGCGTCAACACGATCATGTACTACGGCACCGAGATCCTCATGGACACCGGCTCCGCGGCGGACAGCGCGCTGACGGCGAACATCGGCAACGGCGTCATCTCCGTGCTGGCGATGACCGTGACGTTCCTCGCCTTCCAGCAGGGCGCCGTCTCCCCGGTCACCTGGCTGATGCTGTCCGAGATCTTCCCTATGAGGATGCGCGCCTTCGGCACCGGCATCTCCAGCACCTTCTTCCTCTTCGTGGCCGCGGGCATTGTCTCCCTCGCTTTCGTCAAGGCCTACGTCCCCGAGACCAAGGGCCGCACCCTCGATGCCGTCGAGGCCGAACTCCGCACCCGCTACTCCTGAACATCCGGAAGGAAACTCGTCCTCATGACCGTACGCATCGGCGTCATCGGCGCCGGAATGATCGGCCAGGACCACATCCGGCGCCTCACCGGCGTGGTCACCGGCGCCGCCGTCACCGCCGTCACCGACATCGACCCGGCCCGGGCCCACGCGGCGGCCGCGCCCGTCGGCGCCGCCGTCCTGCCCACCGGCGCGGATCTGGTCGCGTCCCCGGACGTGGACGCCGTCGTCGTCACCTCCTGGGGTCCCATCCATGCCGAGCAGGTCCTGGCCGCGATCGCCGTGGGCAAGCCGGTGTTCTGCGAAAAGCCCCTCGCCACCACGGCGGCGGACTGCCAACGCATCGTCGAGGCCGAGCGCGCGCACGGCCGCCGGCTGGTGCAGGTCGGCTTCATGCGCCGCTTCGACGCCGGCTACCGCCGCATGAAGGAGATCATCGCGGCTGGCGCGCTGGGCGCACCACTGCTCGTGCACTGCGCCCACCGCAACCCAACCGTGCCGGACAGCTACATATCGGCTATGGCCGCTCAGGACACCGCGGTGCACGAGATCGACACGCTGCGGTGGCTGCTGGACGACGAGATGGCATCCGTGCAGGTGCTCACCCCTCGCGCCACGACCAAGCGGTTTGCGCACCTGCAGGACCCGCAGCTGATGCTGTTCGAGACGGCCAGCGGGGTCCGTATCGACCTCGAGGTCTTCGTCAACTGCCAGTACGGCTACGACATCCAGTGCGAGGTGGTGGGCGAGGACGGCCTGGTCCGGCTGCCGGACCCGGCGGCGCCGCCGGTGCGCACCGCCGGCCGGCACAGCACCGAGGTGCTGCAGGACTGGAAGGACCGCTTCGCGGACGCCTTCGACACCGAATTGCGGGAGTGGGCCGCGTCGGTCGGCGCCGGCGCGGAGCCGCCGGGGCCGTCGGCGTGGGACGGCTACGCCGCCGCCGTCATCACCGACGCCGCGGTGCGGTCACTGGAATCCGGCGGCGTGCTCGTCGCCGTCGACATCAAGCCCCGCCCCGCGCTCTACGGAGGCATCGTATGAAGATCGCCCTGGACCCGTACATGCTCCGCGAACTGCCGCTGGACACGATGGTCGGCACGGTCGCGGATCTCGGCTACGACTACATCGAGCTGTCGCCGCGCGTCGACTTCATGCCCTTCTTCCTGCACCCACGGGCCGACGACGCGCGGGTCGCCGAGCTGAGGCGGGCGCTGCGCACGCATGGCGTGCAGCTGTCGTCGGTGCTGCCGCTGTACAGGTGGTCGTCTCCCGATGACGCCGAGCGGGAGGCGGCGGTCCGTTGCTGGCGGCGGATGATCGAGATCACGGCGGAGCTGGAATGCCCGCTGATGAACTCGGAGTTCAACGGCCGCCCGGAGCATGCCGCGGAGAGTGAGGCGGCCTTCTGGCGGTCGCTGGACGAGTTGCTGCCGCAGCTGGAGCGCGCGGGCATCGCGCTGAATCTGGAAGCCCATCCCGACGACTTCTGCGAGGAGAACGCCCCCGCGGTCGACCTGGTCCGCGCGATCAACAAGCCGTGGGTGAACTACCTGTACTGCGCCCCGCACACCTTCCACCTGTCCGGCGCATCCGACCCGGGCGGGGACATCGCGGCCATGCTCCGCTACGCCGGCGACAAGCTGCAGCACGTCCACATCGCCGACACCTTCAACCACAAGGGTTCCTCCGGCCTGCGCTACATCCTCAACCCGCCCGGCACCCCTGCCCGCATCCACCAGCACCTCGACATCGGCCAGGGCGAAGTCGACTGGCACGCCTTCTTCACCACCCTGCGCGAGCTGGGCTTCGACGGCGTCGCCACCGCCTGCGTCTTCGCCTGGGAGGAGCGGGCCCGGGAGTCGTCGGCGTACATGCTCGAGCGGATCAGAAAGGAACTGCAGCGCTGAGGCACGGCGGTCGGCGCGGACCACCGCTCCGTCGGCCTGGTGCTCCGGTCTGACTTCGCGGTCTTGGTGCGGACTCGGCTGGGAGCGGGTAGGGCCACCGCGTGATCATCGGTTGGTGTGTGGACGAACGACGTTCGTGCGGTGACCGCGGACCATGGCGAGACCCAGCCCGCCGACGGGAGTTGGTCGACCGGGCCATGGCCCGGATCGCGGGCCGCTTCGGCCGAGTTGAACCCCGGGCAGGTTCCCGCGCCTGTCTGCTCGGGCTGTTGTCGAAGGCGGAGCGGAAGAACTGCTGGCAGCTGGCCGGGCAGGCTGGTCTGGCCCGGCCGGGGCCGGTGCAGAGGCTGCTGCGCCGCGCATGCTGGGACGCCGATGCCGTCCGCGACGATGTCCGCGTCTACGCCGTCGGGCACCTCGGCGCCGAGGACACGGTGCTGATCGTGGACGAGACCGGCTTCGTGAAGAAGGGCCAGGCTTCGGCCGGCGTGCGGCGTCAGTACACCGGCACCGCCGGGCGCATCGAGAGCTCCCGGGCAGGCGTCTTCCTCGCCTGCGCCACCAGCCGGGGACGGGCACTGATCGACCGTCGCTACCTGCCCGAGCAGTCCTGGTGCTCCGGTCCCGAACGCCGCCCGGCGGCCGGGACACCCGGCGGAGTGGAGTTCACGGCCCAGCCCCGCCCGGCCCGGAAGATGACCGCCGCCGCACTGGACGCCGGAGTGAAGGCACTACGGATGACCGGCGACGAAGCCTACAGCCAGGACCCGCAGCTCCGTGCCGCCCTGGAAGCGAGCGAGACCGGCTGCGGGCGGGCCGTCGCCTGCCCGGCACGGATACGGATCAACCAGGGCCGTACTCCCGTCCGCGTGGACACCGTCGCCGGACGGCCGCCCACCACCGCCTGGCAGCGGCACAGCGCCGGCCGTGGGGCGCAGGGCCCGCGCTACCACGACTGGGCCTGGATCCACATCGGCACGGACGAACACCTCCACCTGTTCACCGTCGCAACAGCGGACCGATCTCCCTGACCGTCCCAAAATCCGCCACCTGTTCACCATCGCCCTCGACCCTCCGACCGTGACCGCTGCCAGGCTGCCGCACTCGTCAATCTCGCGCAGACGCCACCAGGCAACAGCCCGGCACAGCCACCACCAACGACGAACCGCCACCGAACCTGCTGGACAGACCACGAAACCGCACCGGAGTACTAGTGTCCTGCGCCTGAAGTTCGTTGAATATGTGTAGCCTTGCTCGCATGGCGCGCATGGGACGGCCGGTGGCCGAGGTGACGTTGACCGACGACGAGCGCGAGACGCTGGTGCGTTGGTCGCGGCGGGCGACCTCGGCTCAGGCTCTGGCCCAGCGGTGCCGGATCGTGCTGGGCTGTGCGGAGGGGAAGTCGAACCAGCAGGTGGCTGCCGAACTGGGCGTCTGGCCGCAGACGGTGGGAAAGTGGCGCCGCCGGTTCCTGGAGTCGCGTCTGGACGGCCTGGCGGACGAGCCGCGTCCCGGTGCCCCGCGCAAGATCTCCGACGAGGAGGTCGAGGCACTCGTCGTGGCTACGCTGGAGCGCACCCCGAAGGACGCCACGCACTGGTCGCGATCCTCCATGGCGGCCGAGAGCGGCTTGTCGAAGTCCACCGTGGGGCGGATCTGGCGGACCTTCGGCCTCAAGCCGCACCAGGTGGACAGCTTCAAGCTGTCCAACGACCCGCAGTTCGTCGACAAGGTCCGCGACATCGTCGGCCTCTACCTCGACCCGCCGGAGAAGGCCCTGGTCCTGTGCGTCGACGAGAAGGCCCGGATACAGGCGCTGGACCGCTCGGCACCGGTGCTGCCGATGATGCCGGGCATGCCCGAGCGCCGGACCCACGACTACGTCCGTCACGGCATCACCACCCTCTTCGCCGCTCTCGACGTGGCCACCGGTGAGGTGATCAGCTCCATTCACCGCCGCCACCGCGCCGCCGAGTTCAGGAAGTTCCTCGCCAAACTCGACAAGGAGGTGCCCGCTCACCTCGACGTCCACCTGATCTGCGACAACTACAGCACCCACAAGGCCCCGGCCATTCGCAAGTGGCTGGAGGCCCACCCCCGTTTCCACATGCACTTCACGCCCACCTACTCGTCCTGGCTCA
>NZ_JBSGBN010000109.1:0-32261 GCF_053601275.1 Streptomyces sp. NPDC004752
TGGGCAGCGATCGACGGCGACGGCCGGCCCAAACCCCTCTACTACGCCCTGCGACACGCGAACGCGCCACGGCTGCTCACCCTCCAGCCCCGCGAGGAGCGCCCCGTGCTGATCGCCGTGAACGACACGGACGCCGCATGGCTGGGAACCGTCCGGGTCGAGCGGCAGACCTTCGACGGAGCGGTGAAGGAAAGTGTCGCCGTCGCACTGCACACCGCGCCCCGCTCCGTGTCCCACCTCGATCTGCCCGGTGCCCTGACGACACCCGACGACCCCACTCGGGAAGTACTCGTGGCGACGATCGACACCATGCGCCTCGTGCAGCCCTTCCGTGAGGACATCGAACTCGCCTATGACGAGGACGGGTTGACCGCGCACGCCCACCCGGTCGAGGGCGGCTACCGGGTGGATGTGCACGCCACATCCCTGGTGCGGGACCTGGCCCTGCTCGCCGACCGGCTCGCCCCCGACGCCGAGGTCGACGAGATGCTGGTCACCCTGCTCGCCGGCGAGTCCCACTCCTTCCATGTGCGCACCACGGCCCGACTGGATCCCGCCGACCTCACGCGGCGGCCCGTACTGCGCACGGCCAACGACCTTAGCCGCTCCGAGTGACCACTCAGGGCGCGATTCCTCAGCGAACGAAAGGGAGAGTGGTCCCCGCCATGACCGAGGCACACAGCCCCCTGGACCGTCTGCGAGCCCGCTTGTCCACGGTGGTCGCCATCCCGGTGACGCCGTTCGAGGCGGACGGCTCGGTGGACTGGCCCACGCATGCCGCGCTGGTCCGGCGCCTGGTGGAGCACGGGGTGGAGGTGATCACTCCCAACGGCAATACGGGTGAGTTCTACACCCTGTCCGAGGCGGAGGCCCGCCGGGCCGTGGAATCGACGGTCTCCGCCACACAGGGCCGTGCCGAAGTGATGGTGGGCGTGGGCAAGGACATCGCTTCGGCGCGGACCGCGGCCCGGCACGCGCGATCAGCGGGGGCCGGCTCGGTGATGGTGCATCAGCCGGTCCATCCGTACCGGTCGGCCGAGGGCTGGATCGACTACCACGGGGAGATCGCCGATTCCGTACCGGAGTTGGGGGTCGTTCTCTACGTACGGGACCCACGGGTGACCGGTGCGCACATCCGCGCCCTGGCCGAGCGCAGTCCGAACCTCGTCGGTGTGAAGTACGCGGTGCCCGACCCCGTGCACTTCGCGTCGGTGGCCCGGGACGCCGGCCTCGCCCGGCTGGCCTGGATCGCCGGTCTTGCGGAGCTGTCCGCGCCCGGCTACTGGGCCGTCGGCGCCACCGGGTTCACCTCCGGCCTGGTCAACGTCGTGCCCCGGCTGTCGATCGCGCTTCTTGAGGCGCTGCGCGCCGGCGACTACGAGAGGGCCATGACGCTCTGGGAGACCGTGCGCCCCTTCGAGGAACTGCGGGCGGCGGACGCATCGGCCGACAATGTCGCCGTCATCAAGGAAGCCCTGGCACAACTCGGCCTTTCCGGCAGGGACGTTCGGCCCCCATCGCGTCGGCTCCCTCCGGAACTGACCGCCCGTATCGCCGATCTGACGGCACATTGGAAGCGCGAGGGCTGGCTGTGAGTGAATCCACGACCCTGCGCAGTGCGGCGTGGTTCGGACGGGGAGTGACGGGAGGGAAGCTGCGGGCGTTCAGCCACCGTTCCAGGATGCGGCAGTTGGGCTACCTCCCCGAGGAGCACCTGGGCAAGCCGGTGATCGCGATCCTGAACACCTGGTCGGACATCAACCCCTGCCACATGCACCTGCGGGAGCGGGCCGAACAGGTCAAGCGGGGCGTCTGGCAGGCCGGTGGCTTCCCGCTGGAGTTCCCCGTGGCGACGCTCTCGGAGACCTTCCAGAAGCCGACGCCCATGCTCTACCGCAACCTGCTGGCACTGGAGACCGAGGAGCTGTTGCGCAGCTACCCCGTCGACGGTGCGGTGCTCATGGGCGGCTGCGACAAGTCCGTACCCGCGTTGCTGATGGGCGCGGCGAGCGCCGGGCTGCCGGCCGTCGTGGTGCCCGCGGGGCCGATGCTGCGCGGTCATCACCGAGGCCGGGAGCTGGGCAGCGGAACGGACCTGTGGGCCTACTGGGACGACCACCGGGCAGGCCGCGTAGGGGAGTGCGAACTCGCGGAGGTGGAGTGTGGTCTGGCCCGCTCGCCCGGCCACTGCATGACCATGGGCACAGCGTCCACCATGACCTGCGCGGCGGAGGCGTTGGGCATGGCGCTGCCGGGCTCCGCCAGCATCCCGGCCGTGGACTCCGCGCACCATCGGATGGCCTCGGCCTCCGGTGCCCGTGCCGTGGCACTTGTCCATGAACGGCTGACACCGGACCAGGTGATGACGCGGGAGGCATTTGAGGACGCCGTCGCCACCGTCCTCGCACTGGGCGGCTCGACGAACGCGCTGATCCACTTGATCGCGATGGCGGGCCGGGCAGGTGTGGACCTCGGTCTGCGGGATTTCGACAGCATCGGCTCCACGGTCCCGGTCCTGGCCGACATCCGCCCGGTCGGCAGCCACCTGATGGAGGACTTCCACTACGCGGGCGGACTTCCGGCACTCCTGCGGCAGTTGGCGAAGGTTCCCGGTGCGCTGCATCCGGACCGGCCCACGGTCGCGGGCACCGCCTTCGGGTCGTACTACGTGGACGCGGCCACCCATGACCCCCAGGTGATCCGCACCCCGGACGCCCCGGTCGCACACGAAGGCGGCGTTGCGGTGCTGTACGGCAACCTCGCGCCCGACGGGGCGGTCATCAAGCACCTTGCCGCCGACCCCAGGCTCCTCACCCACACCGGGCCGGCTGTCGTCTTCGACTCCTACCAAGAGCTGCAACAGCGCATCGACGACCCGGCAACGGCCATCACCGCGGACTCCGTGCTGGTCCTGCGTGGCGCCGGGCCGCTGGGCGGGCCGGGCATGCCCGAATACGGCATGCTGCCGATCCCCAAGTACCTGCTGGAGCAAGGGGTCACCGACATGGTGCGCATCTCCGACGCCCGTATGAGCGGCACCAGTTACGGCACCTGTGTCCTGCACATCGCCCCCGAGGCCCACATCGGCGGCCCGCTGGGGCTGGTGCGCACCGGGGACCTCGTGACCCTGGACGTTCCTCGGCGCCTGCTCCGACTGGAAGTTCCGGACGCCGAGTTGGCCCGAAGGCGGGCACGGTGGCAACGGCCCGCGCCCCGGTTCGAGCGGGGCTACGGCGTGCTCTTCCAGGAGCACATCACCCAGGCCGACCAGGGCTGCGACTTCGACTTCCTCGCCCGCTCCGGACACAACCCGACCCCTGACCCCGGCTGACACCGACCCGACGGCCGCGGGGAGGCCGGTGCACCAAGCTGACACAGCGGTCCCGCACAGGACGGAACCAGCGGCCCTTAAGGAGGCTCGCCGTGCGATCGTGGCGCAGGGAAGCCGGGTGGGCAACTCGGCTTCGCTGCTCGCCCGACTCCGCCTGGATCACACTGCAAGAGAGCAGATCAACGCACTCGACCTCGGGGTTTGAGTGGAACAGGCGGCAGCTCGGGGGCAGGCAGCGGCCGGCCGTCGTAGCCCTTCACCTCCCCGAATCTCGACCCACTCATCCAGTCCTCCCGCGCCCGAGTGATGTCGTCCTGCGACCTGCCGACGAAGTTCCACCACATGATCAGTTCCTCCTCGAACGGCTCGCCGCCGAGCAGCATGAGCCCCGCGTCCGACTCGGCGCGCAGCGGCAGTTCGGTCCGGCCGCAGCCGAGATACAGCATCGAACCCGGCAGCACGGGCACGCCGTCGACATGCACCTCGCCGGACATCGCCAGCACGCCGTACTCGAAGTCGGGCTCCAGCGGGAGGCGGACGTCGGCGCCGCGGGCCAGGGCGAGATCGGCGCCCACGATCGGCGTGAACGCCGTGCCGGGCGAGGCGGCGCCGTCGAGGTCGCCCAGGAGCACGGTCGCCGTCAGGCCCGGGGCGGTGACCGTGGGCAGGTCCGGATGGTGCTCGAACCGCGGGTCGGTGTGGCGGTGCGCGTCCGGCAGCGCGACCCACAGCTGTGCGCCGTGCAGGAAGCGGGCGTGCGTGCGGGGGCTCTCCTCGGAGTGGCTGATCGCCCGGCCCGAGGTCATCAGGCCCAGCTCCTTGGGCCGGATGATCTGCAGGCTGCCGGTCGAGTCCCGGTGCAGCACCTCGCCCTCGTGCAGCCAGCTGACCGTCTGCAGGCCCATGTGCGGGTGCGGCGGGACCTGCATACCCGGTTCGTCGGCGATGTCGTCGGGCCCGTAGTGGTCGACGAAGGCCCAGGCGCCGATCATGCGTCGGCCGAGGTTCGGCAGCAGGCGGCGCACCTCGGTCGACTCGCCGAGCAGCACCCGCCGGGGGCTCAGCAGCTCGCGGACGGGCTCGGCGACGACGAATCCGCGGCCGCCGCAGACGCTGGGTACGGGCGTGCGGTCAAGATTGCTCATGGCGCCCAACCTAGCGGTCGGCGGTTCCGGTTGCCGAGCAGTGGGACGGCCGCCCCGTCGCCGGGCGCCGCGACCGGCGGGTACGGGATCTTCACCGCGTGGTCACGGATTCCCGCTCTCCTTGCTTAAGTCAATCAACGGACACTGCGGGCAACGTCGTCGCCACGACCACGACCGGCACCGACGGGGCGTACGCCTTCACGGACCTGGACACCGGCCAGTACACGGACCTGGACACCGGCCAGTACTCGGTCATCGCGACCGGCTACCCGCCCCGGGCCACCGGGGTGCGCCTGAACGGCGGCGACACCGAGCACCACGACATCGAGGTCGGCCACCCCGCCTCGTAGACCACCGTCTGGTCCGGGGGAGCGGGGCGGCCCGGTTGGCGGCGGTGCGGGGGCGGGCGGACGATGGAGTCGTGGGGTGCGGTCGCCGTGTGCGCGCCGGTGCCACCGAGGCCCGCCGGGCGACGGAGACCGGCCCCGGCCCCGGCCGCGATCGGCGGCCGGAAGGGAGGACAGCCTCATGCTGGAAGTGAAGACGGTCGACAAGCCCGACGAGCGGCGCGATTTCCCGCGCGGCCATCTCGAAGCCATCCACCTGACCGGACTCGACTTCGCCGTGGCCACCTTCGAACCGGGCTGGCGCTGGACGCAGTCCGTGGCGCCGATCGCGGGCACGGAGAGCTGCATGGTGCACCACAACGGCTTCATGGTGCGAGGACGGATGCGGCTGCGCATGGACGACGGCGGGGAGGCCGAGGTCGGCCCCGGCGATGTCTTCGTATGCTCGCCCGGACATGACGCCTGGGTCGTAGGCGACGAACAGGTTGTGGTCTACGACTTCGCCGGCGGCATGGCCCAGACCTACGCGAAGCCCCCGGGGTCATAGCCGCGCAGACGTCGACGGCCCTGGTCGCGCTACAAGGCCCGCGGAGGTCCGGATGGCGGAGGTCCGGATGGCGGTGGGCGCGGCGTACTCGCCGCGCCCGTCTGCGGACGACATCGATGTCCGGGCCCGCCACGGACCTGGCCTGGCCGGTCAGCGACACCCTGTACGGGTCACCACAACGAGCCGACCGCGTGGCCCGCCCGGCATGCCGAGCGGGCCCCGGTCAAGGGTGGTGCTCAGTCGACCAGGACGACCTCCAGTGTTCGGGGTCCGTGTACCCCCTCCACCCGGTCCAGCTCGATGTCGCTGGTCGCCGACGGGCCGGAGATCCAGGTCAACGGCCGTGCCGGGTCGAGGCGTTCGAGCGCCTGCGGGACGCCGGAGACGACCTGGTCGGGGATCTTGACCACACAGATGTGGTGGTCCGGGACCAGGGTGATCCGACGTCGGCCCTGGTCCGGCGCGCCGTTCAGCACGATGGTGCCGGTCTCGGCGATCGCGACCGCGCACGCCGTGACCACGCTGTCGACCCGGTCGAGCTCGCGCGGGGTGCTCTGGGCCCGGTCCGCGACCCGGGCGACGTCCGTGGCCGCGAGCCAGCCCGCGTCGAGACCGGGCGGCACCAGCACGGACGACGCCCCGCGGTCCGCCAGCAACCCGGCGATCACCGAAGGAAGTTCAGCGGCCGCACAGCGGTGCACGAGCGCCCGGTAGTCGGCGAGGTTCACCGCGAGCAGCTCCACCGTCTCTCCGACGGTGCGCTCACCGTGCGCTCGCAGATAATCCCGGGCGACGGCCTGTTCGTAGGGCGGGTCGTCGCCCGTTACGTCGGCGAGCGCGCGCCGCACCCGGCCCAGGATCCGTTCCCTGCCGCTCACCGCGCGGCCCCCTTTCCGCCGTCCGTGCCATGTGTGCCGTCCGTGCCGTGTGTGCGCTGCCACCAGTCCCGGAACGGCTCCGCCGGCACCGTCGGCAGATCCCGGGTGGCGCTCCACGCCCGGCCGGGGCCGGGCAGGGTACGGGGGTGCAGCCGGCGGGTGCGGGAGGCCAGCCGCTGGCCGGTGCGCAGCACTCCCGGGTGGGTGAACGCCCAGCGGGCCGCCCGCATCGCCGCCCGTTCGGCCGCGTGCCCCTTGGCCGGTTGCAGCACCACCTTGTTGCCCGCACGGGTGGCCGGGCCGCCCTCGACGACCCGCTCCCGCAGATGCACCAGCACCTCGGGGATGTCGATGGCCACCGGGCACACCTCGTAGCAGGCTCCGCACAGTGAGGACGCGTACGGTAGCGAGGCATCGATCTCGCTGTCCGTGCCCCGCAGTTGGGGACTGAGGATGGCACCGATCGGACCCGGGTACACCGAGCCGTAGGCGTGGCCGCCCGCCCGCTCGTACACCGGGCAGACGTTCAGACAGGCCGAGCAGCGGATGCAGCGCAGCGCCTGCCGGCCCACCTCGTCGGCCAGGGTGTCGGTGCGTCCGTTGTCGAGCAGCACCAGATGGAAGGCGCGCGGACCGTCCTCGTCGGTGGTGCCCGTCCACATCGAGGTGTACGGGTTCATGCGCTCGGCGGTCGCGGAGCGGGGCAGCGTCTGCAGGAACACCTCCAGGTCCCGCCACGTCGGCACGATCTTCTCGATGCCCACGACCGAGATCAGCGTCCTGGGCAGGGTCAGGCACATCCGGCCGTTGCCCTCGGACTCCACGACCACGAGCGTGCCGGTCTGAGCGACCATGAAGTTGGCACCGGAGATGCCGACCTCGGCGCGCAGGAACTTCTCCCGCAGATGCAGCCGGGCCGCCTCGGCCAGCTCGGCGGGGGAGTCGGTCAGCCCGTCGGGGGCCGGGCGGCCCCACCCGCCCATCTCCGCGTGGAAGATGTCGCGGATCTCGCCGCGGTTGCGGTGGATGGCCGGCACCAGGATGTGCGAGGGCCGGTCCTTGCCCAACTGGACGATCAGCTCCGCGAGATCGGTCTCGTAGGCGTGGATGCCCTCCGCCAGGAGGGCCTCGTTGAGCCCGATCTCCTGCGTGGCCATCGACTTGACCTTCACGACCTCCGACTCGTCGGTCTCCTGCACCAGCCGGGCGACGATCCGGTTGGCCTCGTCGGCGTCCGCCGCCCAGTGGACGACGCCGCCCGCGGCGGTCACCGACTCCTCCAACTGGACCAGATAACGGTCGAGATGACGGAGCGTATGGTCCTTGATCCGGCGGCCCGCCTCGCGCAGTTGCGCCCAGTCGGACACCTCCGCGACGGCCTTCGCCCGCTTGGCGCGGATGGTGTGCGTGGCGTTCCGCAGATTGCCGCGCAGCGTCGCGTTGCCGACCGCCTCGTGCGCGGCCTTCGGGAACGCCGGCATGCCGACGAACGTCCCGCTCATAGCGCCGGTTCCTCCTCGGTGCTCGCCAGGATCTGAGCGATGTGGACCGGCCGCAGGCCGGAGGCGAGGCGGGTCATCGTCCCGCCGAGGTGCATCAGACAGGAGTTGTCGGCCGCGCACAGCACCTCCGCGCCCGTCGACTGGGCGTTGCGTACCTTGTCCGCGCCCATCGCCGCCGAGACATCGGCGTTCTTCAGCGCGAACGTGCCGCCGAAGCCGCAGCACTCCTCGGCGCCCGGCAGCTCGACCAGTTCCAGCCCCCGCACCGCGTCCAGCAGCCGGCGGGGGCGGTCGCCGAGACCCAGGCCGCGCAGTCCGTGGCAGGTCGGATGGTAGGTCACCCGGTGCGGGTAGTACGCCCCGACGTCCGTCACCCCCACCACGTCCACCAGGAACTCCGTCAGCTCGTACGTCTTCGGGACCACCGGCGCGAGGGCGGCGGCGAGCGTGTCCCCGCGCCCCTCCGCCCGGGCCCGCTCGCCCATCCGCGGATACAGCTCCCGCACCATCGCCCCGCAGGAACCGGACGGCGTGACGATCGCCTCGTACTGGCCAAAGACATCGGAGAAATGCCGGGCCAGTGGCTCCGCCTCATGCCGGTAGCCGGTGTTGTAGTGGGCCTGCCCACAGCAGGTCTGCGCCATCGGGAAGTCCACGTCGACGCCCAATCTGGTCAGCAGTTTCACCACCGCGCGGCCGGTATCCGGATAGAGCGTGTCGTTGATACAGGTCAGGAACAGTGCGACACGCATCGAGGCTCCTCATGGTCGATCATCCGATGAGTGCAGGGTGTTGAGTGCAGGGTAATGGGCGACAACCCGTCGCGGGAGACCCGGTTCACCGCGCCGTGAACCGCGCCTGTGGCCCCCGCTGCCGCCCGCCGCCCGCTGACCCCTCGGCCGGTGACAAACCATGATCCCGGGTGTCGGACGGCGGCCGCACATGTGCTGAACTGGAACGCGTCCGTCCGTCCCGGGAGACCTGTTGAGCCCCAGTTACCGCCAGCCCGGCGTCGTCCTCACCGACCACCGCTTCACCGTGCCCCTGGACCATGCCGACCCGGCGGGCGAGACCATCGAGCTGTACGCCCGTGAGGTCGTGGCGAGCGACAAGGCGCACCAGGACCTGCCCTGGCTGGTCTACCTCCAGGGCGGCCCCGGCCATGGGGCGAACCGGTTCATCGGCAGACAGGCATGGCTCGGCCGCGCCCTGGCGGAGTACCGCGTGCTCCTGCTCGACCAGCGCGGCACCGGCCACTCCACGCCCGCCAACCGGCAGACGCTGCCCCTGCGCGGCGGCCCGGCCGAACAGGCCGGCTATCTCACCCGCTTCCGCGCCGATTCGATCGTCCGCGACTGCGAGCACATCCGCCCGCGGCTGACCGGCGGCGCCCCCTGGACCGTGCTCGGCCAGAGCTACGGCGGCTTCTGCGCCGTCACCTATCTGTCGCTGGCCCCCGAGGGCCTGAATACCGCGGTGATCACCGGCGGGCTGCCCTCCCTGGACGCCCACGCCGAGGACGTCTACCGGGCCGCCTACCCACGCATCGAACGCAAGGTCAGCGCGCACTACGCGCGCTACCCGCAGGATGTCGAGCGGGCCCGGCGCATCGCCGACCATCTGCTGAACCAAGCGGTGATTCTGCCGAACGGGTACCGGTTCACCGTCGAGGCGTTCCAGTCCCTCGGCCTCATGCTCGGCACGGGCGACGGCAGCTACCGGCTGCACCACCTCCTGGAGGACGCCTTCGTCCGCACACCGGCGGGCCCCGAACTGTCCGACGCCTTCCAGGAGGCGGTCCAGGGCCTCGTCTCGTACGCCGCGTTCCCGCTGTACGCGCTCGTCCACGAGTCCATCTACGGCCAGGGCGACCGCCCCACCGCCTGGGCTGCCGAACGCGTCCGCGCCGAGTTCCCGCGGTTCGACGCGGCCAAGGCGCTCGCGGGGGACGCGCCGGTGCTGTTCACCGGCGAGACCGTGCACCCCTGGATGTTCGACGCCGACCCGGCGCTGCGCCCGCTGCGCGAGACCGCCGATCTGCTCGCCGCCCGCGCCGACTGGCAGCCGCTGTACGACCCGGCCCGCCTCGCCGCCAACGACGTCCCGGTGGCCGCGGCCGTCTATCACGACGACATGTATGTCGACACCGACTTCTCGTTGCGGACCGCCCGCGCGATCCGGGGCCTGCGCACCTGGGTCACCGACGAGTTCGAGCACGACGGCCTGCGCATCGGCGCGCCCCGCGTCCTGGACCGTCTGCTGGCCTTGACCCGCGACGAGGTGTGACTCGCGACGAGGTGTGACTCGCGACGAGGCATGACCGCGACGAGGAGTGACGCGGCCGCCGGGGCGCGGCGGACCGGCGGGTGGGCGCGGCCGGGCGGAGCGCCCGCGGGCGCCGGGCGGGGCGGTGGCGCGGCAGATCAGTAGGGTGGTCGGCATGTCGGATGAGATGGACCGTCGGTCGGCGCTGCGCGGTGACTGCTCGCGCTGCTTCGGGCTGTGCTGCGTCGCCCTGCCCTTCGCCGCCTCGGCGGACTTCGCCCTCGACAAGCCCGCCGGCCGGCCCTGCCCGAACCTGCGGGGCGACCACCGTTGCGGCATCCACACCGAGTTGCGGTCCAGGGGCTTCGCCGGCTGCACGGTCTACGACTGCTTCGGTGCCGGGCAGAAGGTTTCGCAGATCACCTTCGGCGGGCGGGACTGGCGCACCGGCTCCGCCGAGCACGCCCGGAGCATGGCCGAGGTCTTCCCGGTTGTGCGGCAACTCCACGAACTGCTCTGGTACCTCACCGAGGCGCTGGGCCTGCCCGCGGCCCGTCCGTTCCACGCCGAACTGCGTGACACCCTGGAGAGCATCGAGCGGCTCACCCGGCAGACTCCCGAGGAACTGGCCGCCCTGGACGTGGCCGCCCACCGGCAGCGGGTCGACGTGCTGCTGCGGCGCGCCAGTGAGTCGGCGCGGGCGGCGATACCGGGCGCCCGGGGCAGGAAGAAGGACCGGCGCGGCGCGGACCTGGTCGGTGCCCGCCTCAAGGGGGCCGATCTGCGCGGCGCCGATCTGCGTGGGGCCTGGCTCATCGCCGCCGACCTGACGGGCGCCGATCTGCGCGGAGCCGACATGATCGGCGCGGACCTGCGCGACGCCGATCTCACGGACGCCGATCTGACCGGCGCTCTCTTCCTGACCCAGCCACAGACCGACGCGGCCCGGGGCAGCGCCGGTACCCGGCTGCCGACGTCAGTCGCCCGCCCCGCACACTGGGCGGCAGCCCGCTGACGTCGGCGCGGCCGTGACCGGGGCGCGCTGTTCCGGCGGCAGCTGCGGTCCGTCCGGCATGAGGTTCAGCCGCTTGGTCCCCCGCGGCCGATGGCCGGGTCGGCGCCGAGTCCGTGGCGGCGCGGCGGCAGGCCGAGGACGAGCGTCGCCCCGTGCGGCGGTCGCGCCCTACAGCGGCAGCGCGCAGACGGCGACGGGTGAGGCGAACGGCTCGCCCGCGAGCCGCAGTCCACCGTTGTCCGCGTCCACGTGGAACACGCTCACCGTGCCGGAGCGCTGGTTCGCCGCGAACAGCAGTCGCCCGTTTGGCGAGAAGGCGATCTGCCGCGGGAAGTCACCGGCCACCGGCACGGTGTCCAGCAGCCGTAGCCGGGCGCCGTCCGCCTCCACGGCATAGCGCGCCAGGCTGTTGTGGCCGCGATTGGCGAGATAGGCGAACGCGCCGTTCGCCGTGACCAGGATCTGCGCCGGATAGTTTTTGCCCGCACCGGACCCGGTGGACTGCGGCTCGCCGATCCGGAGTCGGCCGGTGTCCGCGTCGTACGCGCACACCGCGACCGTGTCGTCCACCTCGTTGGCCAGGTACGCGAACCGGCCGCCCGGGTGGAAGGCGAGCTGACGTGGGCCGGCACCCGGCCGGGTCCGTGCCCGCGCGACCTCGGTCAGCGTCCCCCGCGCCAGGTCCAGCCGGTAACTGTGCACGCTGTCGGTGCCCAGGTCGACGGCCAGGACATGGCCGCCGTCGGGACCGGTGACGAACTGGTGGGCGTGCGGCCCCTGTTGCCCCGGGCCGGGCGGGCCGGAGTGGGTGACCAGTGCCGTGCGCTCCCCGAGGGCTCCCGAGGCGTCGATGGGATGTACGGCCACGTTCCCCGACCCGTAGTTGGCGCTGAGCAGCCAGCGCCCGCTCGGATGCACCGACAGATGGCAGGGCGCCGCGCCGCCGGTGCCGCGGGAGCCGAGGATCCGCCGGTCGGCGCGGCGCACGGCGGTCACGGACCCCTCCGTGCGCTCGTCGACCGCGTACAGGGTGCGGCCGTCCGGATGCGCGGCGAGGTAGGACGGGTCGGCGACGCCGGTCAGGGTGCCGGCTCCGGTGACGGCGCCCGTGGCCGGGTCGTACCGGGCCAGGCCGATGCCGGTGCCACCGCCCTCGGCCGAGGTGTAGGTGCCCAGGTAGAGGGGGCGGCGGCCGGACGGCTCGGCCGGGCGCCGGGGTGCGGTGGACGGCGCGGGCGCCGACCGCCCGGGCTCGGCCCGCGGCGCCGCCGGTGCCGGCAGGGCCACCGCGGCGGCGCCACCCGCCAGCGCCCCGACGAGCCGACGCCGGCTCCAGCCGCCACTCGTCGCTGCCGCACCACTGTCCATGCCCGCACCTTCAGGAAGTCCGCTGCCCCGGTCGTGACAGCCACCATGGCGCGGACCACCCCGCGAAGGCAAAACGTATCGGCTCCGCCGGGCGGGCCGCGGGGTCGTTGTTCGGCTGCGGTGGTGTCGTGGCGCTTGCGCAGTTCCCCGCGCCCCTACGGGGGTCATGGGGACGGCCCTACCACTCACCGTCCTGGACCGGCTTGCCCGGCGTGTCCTTCAGCGGTACGACCTGGCCGCCGGACGGCCCTGCCAGGGGTCGAGATCGTCCCCGAGCCAGTCGCCGACCGGTTTGACCGTGCCCAGCGCGTCCGCCGCGGGGAGATCCTCGGCGTCCTGGTCGTAGTAGTCGTACCAGGGAAGTCCCGCCCGGGTGTACGCCGCCCGGTCCACCGGCGACGGCGGCGGCTCCTCACCCGTGATGCGGCGCCACTGCGGAGGCGTCACCAGATGCACGAACACCCGCCCGGCGGGCTCGTCCGCCCAGTCCCGCGCCGGCCGCCTGTCCCGGTAGACCTCCTGGCGCATCGAGCCGCCGGCGCCGAGCCCCATGGCCGCCGGTGCCGGAGCGGCCGGCCCGGGCCCCGCGCCCGGAGCGGCGGCGGCCATCGGCAGCGCCGCCCCGTACCCGCCGGCCGCCCCGTACCCGCCGACCGGCCCGGAGCGCCGGCACAGCATCCGCTGGTCATGGCGCCACGCCGCGAGCGGCTCGGCCTTCAGCGGGAACGACTGCAACTGGACCCCGCCCCACACCTCCTCGTCCGTGAGCTGCCCCTCCACCGTCGCGCCAAGACCCAGCGGCACGGCCACGAACTGGCGGACCGTCCCGCTGCCCGAGTTGATGCCGTCGAGCCAGGGCTGCCGGGGCAGCACCACATAGTTCTGCGGTTTTCTGGACAGCCGGTCGCTCCACGGCCGGCCCGAGAGGGCGCACACCTTGCCCACCCCGACCTGGAGCGCGGCCGGCTCCGTCGAACCCGTGAAGTCCAGCCACATCGCCTCACGCAGATACACCGGCAGCATCACGCCGCCGCGCGCCCGCCACTGCTCGGGCACCGTGTCGGGATGATCGGCCACCCGGCGGACCGGGAACTCGCCCAGCCCCGGCGGCAGCGGATGCGTGCCCGTCTCGGGCAGCCGCAGCGTGCGCACGAACCGCACCGCCACCCCGCCCGGCAGCCGCAGCGTGTTCCCGTCGATCCGTACGGCCGTGTCGGTCATGTGTACGCCCCCTCCGTCTGGCCGGTAATCGCCTCACCGACGAGAACGTCCCCCGGCCTCCGTGTGGTTCCGGCGCAGCCGCTCGGCTACGCCCACCCGCTCCCGCACCCAGGACATCCGGGGCAGCCGGGCCCGCTGCTCGCGCGAGACCCGGTCCAGCTCCTCCAGCAGGCGGCGCGAACGGTGCTCGGTGTCCAGCTCGTCGAGGATCCGGTTCACCTCGGTCAGGGCGGCGCCGAGCAGCTGCCAGCGCCGCGGGTCCCGCTCGGCCTCCTCCCGCAGCAGCAGGGCCACCTCGTCGCGGGTGGCCGCCGCCGTCTGGAGTTCGGAGGTCAGCCGCGCCTCGGCGGACTCGGCGCTGACACTCAGGTCGGTGGTCACCAGTACCGCGAAGCTGACCACCGCGTCGCCGACCTCGGACAGCAGCCGCTCGACGACGGCGCCCGTCTCCGGCGGGAACAGGGGATCGGGGGCGCGGGACTTCGCCAGGTCGGCGAAGGTCCGGGCCAGTACCCGCAGCACGACCGTGCAGATCTCCAGCGTGTCCAGGCCCGTCCGCAGCACCACCCGGTGCAGCAGGCCCTCGCGCACGCGCGGATTGAGCCGCAGACTGTCCTCGGCCTGCCGCAGGTCCGCGTCCACCTCGACGATGTCGTGGTCCAGTCGGCGCGCCTCGTGCAGCCGCTCGGCGGCCAGCTCCCACGGGACGCGCCCCGCGGCCTCCTCGCCCAGCCGCAGCAGCAGCCGCCGCACCCGCCGGGCCAGCCCCTCGATCGACTCCCCGGCCTCGTCCACCCACACCGGGGGAGCGAACACCAGGTTGCAGGCGAACCCGACGACCGCGCCGATCAGTGTCTCCACCACCCGGGCCCAGGCCGTGTTCCCGACCGTGGTCACGCCGAGCACCAGCATGGCGCTGATCGCCACTTCGGGCACGTACTCGTCGACCCGCACCAGGCGCCCGACGGCCAGCGCGGCCACGATCAGCAGCGCCAGGCTCCACCAGGTCAGTCCGACCAGCAGGCTGAAGGCGATGGCGACCAGCACGCCGGCCACCACGGCGTTCACCCGGCGGATGCCGTTGGTGAGCGTGGCGTAGAGCGTGACCTGGACGACCAGCAGGGCGGTCAGGGGCGCGGTCAGCGGCGCGGGCTCCGGGCTCAGCCGCAGCGCGACGACGTATGCGATCGTCGCCGCGCCGGCCGACCGCAGCGTCTGGACTACGACAGGGTCCCGGCGGCGCTTCACGAACCGCTTCGGCCCCGCGGTCCACTTCCCTACGTCTGGCATGCCTTGGGCTGTTCCCCGTGCGTGAACCCGCCGAACGTGCCTGGCGCGGACCGGGTGCGTCCGCGACGGGTTCGGACCGGCGCCGGTGGCGGACATCGCGCGGTTCTCCACGGTGCAACGGGCCTTCGTACGCGCGGCGTTGAGCGTCAACGGCCTTCCTACGCACGGCGTTGAGCGCCCTCGACGGCTCGGTCGAGCGGCTGGCCGGGCCCGGTGGCACCGTCCTGTCCAACCTCCCCGGCGTCCCGCGCCCCCCGTCGGCACCCCGGCCAGGCCCCGCCCCACCTGCCGGGCAGTGGGACAGCATCCCGCTCGCCCACCCGGACCGGAGCCGGATCATTCCGCGAGTATCAGCTATCAGCGCGCGCGGTCGACGGCGGCATCGAGGCCGCCACGGCCCTCGCGGACCCGCCGTCCGCTGTCCGTCGCCCGCAATCCCCCGTCCGTCGCCTGCCGTCCGGGACGGCCTCGCCGAGGAGGCCCGCTCGCTCGGCGGGCTGCCGCGCGCCCGCGAGCCGCGCGCCCACGGCCGTGACGACCACGGGTGGGCCAATCTTCCGGCGGCGCGGCGCGGTGCGTCGCCTCCTGCCGGGCTGAGCGCCCGTCCCCGCCGCCGGTTCGTACCCTGGAGCGGGGCCGCCGCCCGAGAAGGCGGTCGGCGACGGGACGGGGAGGGGCGGCACATGATGGAGGACTCACGGGCACGGGCCAGGGAGGCACTGGCCGACGCGGGCATCGCGCCGGACCGGCTGGCCGCGGTGCGTCCGCTCGGTGGCGGCACCTACAACACCGTGGAGGAACTCCGGCTCACCGACGGCACACGCCATGTGCTGAAGGTCGCGCCGACCGCCCCGGGACTGCGCTACGAGGCCAGGCTCCTGGTCGCCGAGGCCGAATTCTGCCGGGCCGCCGAGGCCGCCGGGGTGCCGGCGCCGCGCGCCGTGGCCCTCGGCGCCGGTGCCGACGGGCCGTGGCTGCTGCTGACCGCCTGCCCCGGCGAGCCCTGGGACGGCTCCCTGACCGAGCGTGAACAGACCTGCCTGCGTACCGAGTTGGGCCGCCAGGTCGCCCGACTGCACCGGGTGACCGGGCCCGGCGGGTACGGCTATCCGTCCGGCGCCCTCGGCCCGCTCGCCACCGACTGGCGGACCGCGTTCACCACGATGTTCGACGCCGTCCTCGACGACGCCCGCCGCTACCGGGCCCGGCTGCCCCGGCCCGTCGAGGAGGTGGCGCGTACGGCGCGGGCCGCCCATGACGCGTTGGACGAGGTCACCGCGGCCCGCCCGGTCCACTTCGACCTGTGGCAGGGCAACGTCCTGGTGGACCGCTCGGCGGGGTCGGCTCGGATCGGCGGACTCATCGACGGCGAGCGGATGTTCTGGGGCGATCCGCTGGCCGACTTCGTCTCCCCGGCCCTGCTCGGGGACATCAGGAAGGAGGAGGCGTTCCTCGCGGGCTATCGGGAGGCCGGGGGCCATGCCGCGTTCGACACCGCGGCCTGCCTGCGCCTCGCGCTCTACCGCAGCTACCTCTACCTGATCATGCTGACCGAGACCGTGCCACGGGCGGTGGCCCCGGACCACGACCGCTGGGTGCGGGACACGGTCGGCCCGGAACTCGTCGCCGCGCTGGACGAGATCGCCGAACTTGCTCCCACCTCGTAGAACTCCCGCCTCGTAGAACTCCCGAGCCCCCGCTTGGCTCATGGCGTGAACCAAGGGTGGGAAGAAGGGGTGGGAAGAACGGCGCGCGCGTTCCGCACAGTGGGAAGCCCCGACCGCGACGGGGGAATCACGGCCGGGGCGGCCAGGGGGTGGGCGCGCACGGCGGTCGCCTCTCGGCGAAAGGCTCCACAGGGCTTCAGCCGAACGATCGTCCCTGTGGGCGGAAGATGAGGCCCGGGGACGCTGTCCCGTCCGCACCCACGGTCTGTTTAACGGGCAACGATCCCTGAGTGTTCCGGCCGAAGACCGCGCGCCGCCGTGATCCACGTCACCCCGGCGGGGTACGTTCCGCCACCCGCTCCGGGACCCGGCCCGCCCGGGTCCAGGCCAGCAGCTCCGCGGCGGACCAGGTGGTCACCACCCGCTCGGCGGGCACCCCGCACTCCTCGGCCCGCGCACAGCCGAGGACCTGCCAGTCGAGCTGGCCCGGGGCGTGCGCGTCGGTGTCGATCGAGAACAGCACGCCCGCCTCGACGGCCGTGCGCAGCAGCCGCCGGGGCGGGTCGAGCCGCTCCGGGCGGCTGTTGATCTCCACGGCGGTGCCCGACTCGGCGCACGCGGCGAACACCGCGTCCGCGTCGAACCGGGATTCCGGGCGGCTCCGCTCGCCCCGTAGCCGCCCGGTGCAGTGGCCGAGCACGTCGGCATGCGGACCGCGTACCGCGGCGACCATCCGGCGGGTCATCGACCGGGCGTCCATGCGCAGCTTGGAGTGGACGGACACCACCACCACGTCGAGCAGCTGAAGCAGCTCTGGGTCCTGGTCCAGTGAACCGTCCTCCAGGATGTCGCACTCGATGCCGGTGAGCAGCCGGAACGGGGCCCAGGCCGCGTTCAGGGCGGCCACGGCCGCGAGCTGCTCGCGCAGCCGCTTCGGCGACAGCCCGCGGGCCACGGTCAGCCGGGGCGAGTGGTCGCTCAGCACCGCCCACTCGTGCCCGAGCCGCGCCGCCGTGCGCCCCATCTCCTCGATCGTGCCGCCGCCGTCGGACCAGTCGGAGTGCAGATGGCAGTCTCCGCGCTGCAGCTGTCGCAGCCGCCCGCCGCCCTCGGTGAGCGGACCGCCGACCTCGTCCTCCAGGGCGCGCAGATAGCCGGGCACCGCACCGGCCAGGGCCTCCCGCACCACCTGGGCGGTCTTCGGGCCGACACCCTTCAGTGACTCCAGGGACCCGGCGGCGGCACGCTCGGCGACCTCGGCCGCGGGCAGCGCGCCCAGCACCTGTGCGGCGGTACGGAAGGCGCGCACGCGGTACGTCGGCGCCAGGGACCGCTCCAGCAGGAAGGCGATCCGGTCCAGCGCCTCGACGGGTTCCATCGCCACCTCCACCTCAAGGGTTGCCCAGACACGGCGGCGCCGCACGACGGCCCACGGCCCACGGCCCACGGCCGACGTGCGTCGGGCGGCGCTCGGTGGCCACTCGGACGGACCGTACATATCCGTCATGCGCGAATTAGGCTCGATGGCATGACCGAGATAGCGAGCCCCCATATCTCCCGACCGCGGATCCTGGTCCACGGGGTGATGCGGGGCAGGCCGGGCACCCCGCCCTTCCGCATCATGGAGGTCGACGGCCGGGTGGTCGGCGCGGCACGGGCCGTGACCGACGTTCTGGAGACCGCCGCCGCGTACGGCATCATCGTCCACGACCTGGACGATCCGGATGTGGTCCGCTGGGTCGGCGGCGACAAGTTCACCTGGAAGCCGCACTGAGGCCCGGCCCGCTCGGCCAGCCGTCCGCTTCTCGTACGCGGGGCGCACCCCGCGCCCGCAACCATGCCCGGCACCCCGGCGGCCCCGCGCGCACCGTCACCACGAGCCGGATGTGGCCTCCGGCTGTTCCAGGGCGGCGTCCAGGGCGGCGTCCAGGGTGGGCTGCGGGGGCAGCAGCCGTGACAGGCCGGTGACCCGCAGGACGCGCAGGGTCAGCGGGTGGGTGCACACGAGATGCAGTTGCCCGCCGTGCTCCAGCATCCGGCTGCGCGCCCGGTAGAGCAGGCGCAGCCCGGAGCAGTCGAAGAACTCGATGTGCCGCAGGTCGATCACGACGCGGGCGCCGGGCCGGTCCGTCACCCGGTCCAGACAGGGACCGATCTCCGTGGTCGCCGCGATGTCGATCTCGCCGTGGAACTCCAGCACCGTGACCCCGCGGTCCTGGCGGACACGCAGGTGCCGGGTGAGCGGTGCGGGTTGTTGCCGCGGTTCCTGGCGCACGACGTCACCTCCCACCCGTGCCGGGAAATCCGTTCCCCGCCCTGCAAGTTACCCTCGATGGAAGGAATTTGAGCATGTTCGATTGACATATGTCTTCAAGTTTGGCCGCAGGCGTTGCAGTTCAGGCCGTCATGGGGGCCGGTTTTCCGGTCGCCCGACCGGTATCTCCCGGTTTGCGTGCCCGAGCGGCCTCCGCCAACGGAAACGTACCCGCGATCGTCGGCCGCAGTCTGCCCTCGACCACCAGTCCGGCGATCGCCCGCATGCCGACCCGGTCGACGTCCACGAGCACGAGCAGTGCGGACCGCCCGCACTCCCCGCCGGACCGGCACCACGTCGGTATCCCGCACGGCCGGCGCCGTCGGTGGTTTCTGCGGCCAAGTCCCCTGGTTTGTATGGCATTTGGTGATTCGAGTGACCTGTCGGAGAGTGACGGAACCCTCACATCCACCACTCGGCGATGTTGATCTTTCCGGGTGGGAACCAGATAAGCTCCAGAACGTCACCGCGAGTTGACGGACCGTTCCACTGAGCGGTTGGCTCGCCGTGCCCATTCAAGAGTGGGCGGCCCTCGTGCACCCCAAGTCGTGATCGTGTTGCTTTCGAAGGATGCAGATTGGAACTCGCCACTCCGCCACCGGCGGCGCGGGCCCCTGTCGCCTGGTACAGCTGGTGGCTGATGCCACTGGCATGGGGAGGCGGAACGGTTGCCGCCACCTTCATGAGTTCGGAGCGAATAACCGCTGCCGTCACCGGTGCCGCCGCGACCGCCGCCGGCGCCGTGTGTGTACGGCTGCTGATCCGCTCGCAGCGGCAGCTGCGCGGCTTGCAGGACAACTCCCGCACCACGCAGGCCGAGCACTCGCAGCAGTGGCAGCAGCATGTCGCGGGTCTGGAGCGGAAGTTCGCCGCCGAGCGCGCTTCCCTGGAGGCACAGCTGACCGAGCAGAGCGCCGCTTTCGAGGCCCAGGCCGGTAAGCAGGCCGGGGTCGGCGAGGCCCAACTCGCGGACGCCGCACGGGCCTACGAGGAACGACTCGCCGAGCAGGCCAAGTCCTACGAGGCCCAGCTCGCCGACCGGGCCGAGATCTGGGAGGAGCAGCTCGCGCACCAGCGGGCCGCGGTCGCCCGGCTCGCCGACGAGCAACTGCCCGAGGCGCTGGAGCGGCTGCGGGCGGGCGACGCCATCGATGACGTGCTGCCGACCACGCAGTCCGCCCAGATCGCGCCGGAACTCCAGGCGGACCTGCGCCGGGTCCTGCGGACCTCGCTGATCGGCATCGAGGAGGAGTTCAACCGCTCCACCTCCGCCGAGCAGGCCGTGATCAGCATCGGCAACCGTATCCACGTACTGACCAGCAAGCTCCGTGGCCGGCTGCACGAGATGCAGGGCGAGCACGGCCGGCTGCCCTCCGTGGCCCGCGGCCTGATGGAGCTGGACCAGGAGCTGGGCCCCGCCGACTCGCTCGCCGCGAGCATCGGCGTACTGGGCGGCTCGGACCGGCCGGGCAGGCAGTGGCAGGAGCCGCAGCGCCTGCTGAGTGTGGTGCGCGGCGGCATCGGCCGCATCAAGGACTTCCACCGTGTCGAGGTGCGCCACCTGCCCGAACTCGGCGTCGACGGCGGGCTGGTGGACCACCTCACGCTGATCTTCGCGCATCTGCTGGACAACGCCGCCCGCTACTCGCCGCCCACCGAGCCGGTGGTCATCTCCGGCAAGGAGGTCCCGAACGGTGTCGGCATCGAGATCCAGGACTCCGGCAAGGGACTGAGCGAGGAGAAGAAGCGCGAGGCGGAGCACTCCCTCGCGGGCTCCGCGGCCGGCCCCGGCCTCGGCGGCATCTCCGAGGACGCCAACGTCGGCCTGCGCGTCGTCGGCACGCTCGCCCGCCGCTACGGCATCCGTGTCACCTTCGCGGACTCGCCCTGGCTCGGCACCTCGGTCGTCGTCGTGGTCCCGCACAAGTACTTCAGCCCGCTGCCCGCAACCGCGGCCACCGCCCCGGCCACTGCCCCGGTCGCCGCCCCGCCCGCCTCCGCCGCCGTGCCCCCGGCGCCCACCGTGTCGCCGAGCCCGGTCGTCGCGCAGCTCACGGCCGAGTCCGCCGACGCCCTGGGCACCACGCCCGGCGGACTGCCCCGGCGCCGGAGCAGGCGGCGCGAGACGGATCCGGCGGAGGAGTCTGGACGCGGCGGCGCCAGCGCCGTCTCCGCCGTACCGCCGGACGCGTCCTTCGCCGGCCTGGCGGCGTTCGCCACCGCGGGCCGCGACTCAGCCGCCCGGTCGGCCCCGCTCGGCCACGGACCCTTCGACGACGAGCGCTTCGGCACCGCATCCGCCGCTGACGCGTATGCGTTCGCCGAGTCCGGCGAGGCCGCTCTCGGCCTCGCACCCGAAGCCGCCGCGGCATCCGCGCCGTCCGCCGCCCGTGAGTCCACCGAGCACCGCACTGAAGAGAGCGACCAGTCGACATGACGCAACAGGCAACCGACGTGAGCTGGGCGCTCCGGGATCTGGTGGAGAGCATCCCGGAGATCCGCTTCGCCCTCGTGGCCTCCAGCGACGGCAAGGCCATCACTTCCTTCGGCGCCGAGGACCCCGACGACGTGGACCGCTTCGCGGCGGTGGTGGCCGGCCTGCAGGCCCTGGCCCAGCCGGTCGCCGAGCAGTTCCCCAAGTACGCGGGTCAGTTGCGGCTCGCGATGATCGAGGTCGACGGCGGGCATCTGTTCGTCGTGCGCGCGGGCGTCGAGACCTACCTGGGCGTCCTGGCCCGCGAAGGACTCGACCAGGGCCTGCTCGGACACCAGATGAGGGACCTGGCCCGCCGTATGGGTGAGCTGCTCGGTACCACTCCGCGCCTGGAGGAGCACTCTGGATGAGTCCTCCCCGCCGGCCCACGGACCCTTCCGGCCTTGAGCGCTACTACGTCCTCACCAAGGGACGCAGCAGGCCGGGCGGGTCGGCGTCGAGTCTCGACGTGGCGACCCTCATCATCTCCCTGACCGCCCCCGCCCCGGGCATGCAGCACGAGCACGAGGAGATTGTCCGGCGCTGCCGCGATCCGCTGTCGGTGGCCGAACTCGGCGCTCACCTCGGATTGCCCTTCAACATTCTCGCGGTGCTGCTGGCGGATCTGCTGGACGCACGCCGCGTCGAAGCACGTGACCCCATCCCGGCGCACGACGCCGGGCTCGGGCCCGACTTCGCGCTCCTTCAGGAGGTACTCAGTGGACTTGAAAGGCTTTGACCAATCCGGCCGACCCGCCGCCGGAGGCACCCGCTCGGTCAAGGTGATGATCGCCGGCGGGTTCGGCACCGGCAAGACCACCATGGTCCGCGCCGTCAGCGACATCAAGCCGCTCACCACCGAGGAGACCCTCACCCAGGCCAGCGCCGACGACGACCACCTCATCGGCATCGCCGACAAGGCCGAGACCACCGTCAGCCTGGACTTCGGCAAGATCAGCCTCAATGACAGCCTGATGCTCTACCTGTTCGGCACCCCGGGCCAGGAGCGGTTCTGGTTCCTGTGGAACGGCCTGTTCAAGGGCGCGCTCGGGGCGATCGTCCTGGTGGACACCCGTCGGCTGGCCTCCAGCTTCCGGGCGATCGAGGAGATGGAGCGGCAGAACGTGCCCTTCGTCATCGCCCTCAATGTCTTCCCCGACTCCAAGGGCCATCCGATCGAGGAGATCCGGGACGCCCTGGACATTTCCCCGCACACCCCGGTCGTGGCCTGCGACGCCCGCGACCGTGCCTCCAGCCGTGATGTGCTCGTCGCGCTCATCCGGCATCTGCAGGAACGCTCGGCCGTCGCAGTGGAGTCCCGATGAACGACCAGTCCCACCGGCCCGGCGCTCCGGGCGGCTGCCCGGTCGCCCACGGCGCGGGCGTCATCCGGCTGTACGGCCCGGAGTCGGAAAGGGACCCGCAGGGCATCTACGCGACGCTGCGCAAGCGGCACGGCGCGGTCGCCCCGATCCTGCTGGAGGGCGACGTCCCCGCCTGGCTGGTGCTCGGCTACCGGGAGAACCGGCGGGTGCTGGACAACCCGCTCCAGTTCAGCCGGGATTCACGGATCTGGCGGGACTGGCAGGAGGGCCGGGTCGACGAGACCTCGCCGCTCATCCAGATGCTGGGCTGGCGACCCGACTGCGTCTCCCAGGACGGCGAGCCGCACCGCAGGCTGCGCGGCGCGGTCACCGACAATCTCCTCGGCGTCACCGGCCGCGGTATCCGGCGGCACGTCACGCACTTCGCGCACAAGCAGATCGACGCGTTCGCGGACGTGGGCCGCGCCGACCTGGTGACGGACTTCTCCGACTACCTGCCGATGCTGGTCCTCACCCGGGTCCTCGGGCTGGCCGAGCGGGAGGGGCGCAGCCTCGCCGAGTCCAGCAACCAGATCCTCAAGGGCGGTGCGGACGCCCTCGTGCACAACGAGAAGATCATGGGCGTCCTCGCTGAACTGGCGGCCCGCAAGCGCTCCGAGCCCGGTTCCGACTTCGCCTCCGGGCTCCTCGACCACGCCGCCGATCTGGACGAGGACGAACTCGTCAACCATCTGCGCCTGGTGCTGATCACCGGCCACACCATGACCAGCAATCTGCTGGCGCGGGCGCTGCAACTCATCCTGACCTACCCCGACCGGCGTTCCGCACTGGTCAGCGGGCAGCTGAACATGTCCGCCGTGGTGGAGGAGGTCATGTGGAACGCGCCGCCGCTCGCCGTGCTGCCGGGCCGGTTCGCCACCTCCGACCTGGAACTGGGCGGCTGCCCGGTCAAGGAGGGCGACCTGCTGGTGCTCGGCCTCGCGGCGGGCAACACGGATCCGCAGATCCGCCCGGACACGAACGTCTCGGTCGTCGGCAACCAGTCCCATCTGGCGTTCAGCGCCGGGCCGCACGAGTGCCCGGGGCAGAACCTCGGCCAGGGCATCATCGAGACGGCCGTCGAGGTCCTGCTGCACCGGCTGACCGGCCTGCGGCTGGCCGTGCCGCCGGAGGAACTCACCTCGACGGCGTCCACCTGGGAGTCCCGGCTGGACAGCCTGCCGGTGGAGTTCGCCGTCTGATGCGCGCGGGGCCGCCGTCCGGTGGGACGGCGGCCCCGCGGCGCTCGGCTCACACGGCGAGCAGGTCGTCCACCGAGCCGCGCCCGGCCAGTTCGGCGGCGACCGCCGGTCCCTCCTTGGCCGCCGCGTAGCGGCCGGTGGTCAGCGCCCACTCGTAGTTGCCGTTGATCCAGTGCTGGATGGCCTCCACACCCATCCGCACCCGCTGCCGCTCCGTCTCGTCCAGACCGAGGTCCTCGCACATCTGCGGCACCCGCGCCTCCAGGGCCACGTACTCCTGGAGGCGCTCGGTCGTCATGCGGTACGCCTCGTCGGCAGCGTCCTGCCAGGAGCCGCCACGCTCCTGCTGCAGGACGCATATCAGGTTGTGACCGTCGCCCCGGCGCCGCTCGCGCTCGAAGGAGTGGATGTCGTTCATGAACCCGATGGTGTCGGCGGCCAGATCGCGCATCCGCTCCATCACCGGATGGGCCTGCACCTCGGCCGGCACCTCGAAGCGGCGGCTGCGCTCGCCCGCGTCGATGCTGTGGTGGATGCCCACCGTGCGGCGGCGGAAGGCCGTGTACTCGTCGAGTGTCAGCGTTCCGGCCAGCCCGCGGGCCGCCAGGTCGACCTCCTCGCAGTGCGCCACCAGGAACCGCCCCCAGGAGCCGGCGAACCGGGACTGCCATGTCAGGGACATGCCATCAGAGAGATGTCGCCAGACCTCCGCCCAGGCCACGGTGATCGGGCAGACCACCCGGGGACGGCTGCCGGCCGGGCGCAGCGGCGTCGCGATCAGTTCGCGCGCCACCTCCGCGATCCGGTCGGCGCGGTCCGGCTGGCCGGCGTCGAACTGGTCGTCGAACAGGAAGGCCAGCGAGAACCAGTTCATGAGGACGACCATGTCGTCGGCCGAGGCGTGCGGATAGGTGCGCGCGGCGGCCTGCGGCAGGTCCCAGGACCGGTACTCCGCGAACCCGGCCTGGCTGCGCACCAGGCCCATGTCCCAGATCCAGCGCAGATGGCGTGACCGCGCGTACTGGAGATGCGGGCTGACGGGGGTCTCGAAGGGCAGGTCGAAGGTGACGTCCTGCGGCATGCGGTTCCTTTCGGGAGACGGAACGCAGAGCCCCCGCCCCTGCGGACGGGCGGCCACACCGGTCGCCCGCACTGTCGAACTGAGCTTCCTGGCCGGTCAGTTGAGCCGGAAACAATACGAGGTTGCCCAGAGCGTAAATGATCTATCCACCATGATCACAGTGATGTGTGTTACTGCTCATGTCCTCTGAGTGACGTACACTCCCTCGCCGCCCGCGGGTGACGGTACTGGTGGCGTTCGCGGCCGGGCCGACCGCACCTCGCTCCTGAGTTGCCTCGTGCCGCAAGGCGTGTGCCCGTGGTGCGGTTGAGGGCGGGTTTGTGGCGGTGTGGGGTGTGAGTGGTGGGGACGTGGGCAGTCGGCGGGCATGAGTGGGACCGCTAAGCGGCGTACCGGCGACGGTGGCGGGACCCGGCGGAAAGCCGATCGCCGGACCCGGGTGACTGTACTGGTGGCGCTCGCGGCCAATCTGGTGATCGCCGCCGCCAAGGCCGTCGCCGGCTTCCTGGCGGGCTCGCCCGCCCTGCTGTCGGAGGCCGCGCACTCGGTCGCCGACAGCCTGAACGAGATCTTCCTGCTGGCCGCGCTGCGCCGCAGCCGCCGCCCCGCCGACGCACGGCACCCCTTCGGCTACGGAAAGGAACGGTACTTCTGGTCGCTGCTCGCCGCCGTCGGGATCTTTGTCATGGGCGGCTGCTTCTCCGTCTTCCAGGGCGTCGAGGCGCTCCGCAACGGCGCCGGCGAGACGTTCGACGGCTATGTGGCGGGCCTGAGCGTGCTCGGCGTCGCACTGGCCGCCGAGGGTGCCTCCCTGCTGCGGGCCCTGCACCAGGTGCGTCGACAGGGCGGCGGTCTGCGCGACCCGGCGCTGCGCACGGTCGTCGCCGAGGACGGCGCGGCGGTGATCGGCGTGACGCTCGCCCTCGCCGGCATGGCGCTGCACATGGTCACCGGCCG
Source organism: Streptomyces sp. NPDC004752 (assembly GCF_053601275.1). NCBI lineage: Bacteria > Bacillati > Actinomycetota > Actinomycetes > Kitasatosporales > Streptomycetaceae > Streptomyces > Streptomyces sp. NPDC004752. The sequence continues at coordinate 25,968 of NZ_JBSGBN010000109.1, forward strand.
GGTCGTCTGGGAGGCATCCGCCTCGCTGGCCATCGGCTGCCTGCTCGTCCTGATCGCCTACCGGCTCGGCCGCGACGCACGCGATGAACTCATCGGGGAGGCCACCGACCCGGAGTCGGCCGAGCGGATCCGGACACTGCTCGCGGCACAGCCCGAGATCGACAGCGTGGAGGCCCTGTACACGATGAAGACGGGGCTCGACTCGACTCTTGTCGCCGCCCGGATCGACCTCGTGCCCGGCCTCGACAGCGAACGGGTCGAGGAGGTCGCCGTCCGTATCAAGCAGTCCCTGGCCGGGGCCGTACCCGAGGCCGGGCAGATCTTCCTGGATGTGACCGACCGGTCGGCGGGGGAGGCACGGCACAGCCCCGCCGCGACGGGGGAACGCGGCGGGGCCTGACGCAGAAGTGCCCGGGGCCGGGCCCGTTCATACCTTACGCCGGCAGATTTTCCGGATGGCGTCGATGCCCGGCCGGATTCAGCTCCCGGCGACCGGTTCGAGCACAAACACCGGGATCTCGCGGGATGTCTTGTCCTGGTACTCGGCGTACGGCGGATACGCGGCCACCGCCCGCTGCCACCACTCGGCCTTCTCCGCGCCGCTGACCTCCCGGGCCGTCATGTCCCGCTTGACCGGCCCGTCCTGTAGTTCCACCTGCGGATCGGCGGTGATGTTGAAGTACCAGACCGGGTGCTTGGGCGCACCGCCCTGCGAGGCGACCACGGCGTACCGCCCGTCGTGCTCCACCCGCATCAGCGGTGTCTTGCGGATCTTGCCGCTGCGGGCGCCCCGGGTGGTCAGCACGATGACGGGCAGCCCCGTGTCCATCAGCGTCGTCCCCTCGGTGCCCCCGGAACTCTCGTACAACTCGACCTGCTCCCGGACCCACGCGGCCGGACTGGGCTGGTACTCACCCTCAAGAGGCATGCTGTTCTCCTCGTCGGAACAGTCGCAACAGAGCTACTGACAGGGCGATTCAACACCGGTGACCGCGGATTTCATCCGGCCGTCGGCGGCGGGCGGTGAACTATCGTGGAATGGCCGGTTCCGTATGCCCCGCACCCCTGTGAGGGCAATCGAACCACGAAACGGAAGAGTCGCTTCCCGGCCAGATTCCGCAGGTAACCGATCTGGCCGAACTTTGCGTCGCACGTTGGGTGCCTCGGGCATCTAATGATGATCGCTACGACGCACTCTTCGTCTGTGAGGTCTTCCATGACGGACTTGTCGCAACCCGTTGCCTTCCCCCAGGACCGAACCTGCCCCTACCAGCCGCCCGCCGGCTACGACCCGCTGCGCGCCGCCCGGCCGCTGGCCCGCGTCACCCTCTACGACGGCAGCACCGCCTGGCTCGTCACCGGGCACTCGGTCGCCCGCGATCTGCTGGCCGACCCGCGTCTGTCCAGCAACCGCAACCGGGACGGCTTTCCCATCACGACAGCGCGGTTCGCCGGGGTCCGCGACCGCAGGACGGCCCTCATCGGCGTCGACGACCCCGAGCACCGGGCCCAGCGCCGGCTGATGATCCCCAGCTTCACGCTCAAGCGGGCCACCGCGCTCAGGCCGAGCATCCAGCGCATCGTCGACGACCTGCTGGACCGGATGATCGCCCAGGGGCCGCCCGCCGAACTGGTCAGCGCGTTCGCACTGCCCGTGCCCTCCATGGTGATCTGCGAGCTGCTCGGCGTCCCCTACGCCGACCACGAGTTCTTCGAGGAGCAGTCCCGGCGGCTGCTGCGCGGCCCCACGGCCGAGGATTCACAGGACGCCCGGGACCAGCTGCAGGAGTACCTCGGCGCCCTGATCGACCGCAAGAGCGAGGAGCCCGGCGAGGGTCTGCTGGACGAACTGGTCGAACAGCGGGCGCGCGAGGGCACACCGGACCGGGACGAGCTGGTGCTCCTCGCACTCATCCTCCTGGTCGCCGGTCACGAGACCACCGCCAACATGATCTCGCTCGGCACCTTCACGCTGCTCCAGCACCCCGAGCGGTTCGCCGAGCTGCGCGCCGACCTCTCCCTGCTGCCCGCCGCGGTCGAGGAACTGCTGCGGATGCTGTCCATCGCGGACGGACTGCTGCGGATCGCAACCGAGGACATCGAGGTGGCCGGGACGACCATCCGGGCCGGCGAGGGCGTGGTCTTCTCGACCTCGGTCATCAACCGCGACACGGACGTCTACCCCGGACCGGACACGCTCGACTGGCACCGCCCGTCCCGCCACCACGTCGCCTTCGGCTTCGGCATCCATCAGTGCCTCGGCCAGAACCTCGCCCGTACCGAGCTGGAGATCGCCCTGGCCGCCCTGTTCGAACGGCTGCCCACGCTTCGCCTCGCCGTGCCCGCGGACGAGATCCCGTTCAAGTCCGGCGACACGATCCAGGGGATGCTGGAACTCCCCGTGACCTGGTAAGAGGCTCGTGCCATGCACATCGAAATCGACAGAGACATCTGCATCGGCGCGGGCCAGTGCGCGCTGACCGCCCCGAACGTCTTCACCCAGGACGACGACGGCTACAGCACGCTGCTGCCCGGACGGGAGGACGGCGGTGGTGACCCGCTGGTCCGCGACGCCGCCCGTGCCTGCCCGGTCGGCGCCATCACCGTCCCCGACGAGCCCGCCTGACCGGTCCCGGCGGCGTGGCGGCGGTCCGGCGGCGCAGGGTGCCCGGATGGATGACCGAACCGGACGAGGAAGCCCTTCCTCCGGCTCGTCCTGTGCGCCGCCGGGGTCGCCGCGGGCGTCGGCAACCTGATCACCGCCGCCCAGGAGCGGAACTGGGAGGTCGGCGTCCCGACCGGCCCGGTCGCCCTGGGCGGTTCCTTCGACACCGGTGCCGTCCAGGCGCGGACCGGCCCGGAGCCGCGTCATGGCCCCGTGGTCCGCGCAGGACTCAGCGGACCTTGCGGACGTAGCCCTCGCTGCCCGGGGCCGACACCGCCAGGTCGCGGCGGACGATGCTGAGGCGGTCGCCGAAGCCCGCGAGGGCCTTGCGCAGTCCGCCGTCCGTGTACTCGACGACGAGGACGCGGTCCTCGAACGCCTCGGCGTACGCGCCGCACTCGTCCCACTCGGCGCACTCCTCCACCACCGCGAAGTCGAGGCCGTTCCGCTGCCTTTGGCCGGCCAGCTCCAGGGTGTTCTTCTGCGCGATGGCCAGGTTCCGGGCGTGTGCGTGCCGGGACAGCAGGGTGATGAACGCGGTCGCGTCCTTTGCGGTCAGCAGCTTCCCGGACCGGGTGTAGCTGTCGTAGTTGTCCGGCTCGACCGCATCGAATCCCTTGTCCGCGCAGCCGTCGATCCAGCGGCCCACCCGCTTCGCCACCCGCTCGCGCTTGGCCGCGGTGCCGATGTCGAGCAGCGGCTCGTCCCAGTCCTCGTCCACGACGACCTTGCCACGGGCGTCCCGCAGCAGCAGGTCGGCGGGCCATACGTCCGTCTCGTCGGGCTGGGCCTGGAAGGCGTTCACATAGCAGATGTTGTACAGGCCGGGCGCGGGCGAGTCGGTGCGGTCGCGGCTGACGACGCGAACCCCGTCCGGGGGCGGATACGCGCCGCCGAGCTGGTAGTCGAAGCCGGCGTGCCGCGGCGGAAGCCGTACCTCGGACGACGTATGGCCGGCCTCGGTCCGGTCCTTCGCGGAGTCCGCCGAGGATCCGCAGCCGGTCAGCAGCAGGGCCGCCGTGACGACCGCGGCGACGAGCCGCGCGCCGGTCACCGTCTGGGCACCTGCGACGCGGAGTGCACCCTTCGCGGGCATGACCGCTCCATCCATCGCGGGTACGGCCCCGCCTCGGACCGGCACGGCGGACCTGGCGACTCGGGCCGGGTTGAGAACGTGTCCATCACCGGCTGGGCGCACCTCTGCGTGCCCGCGCGGGGCGCCGGGCACGTGATCACGATCAAAGCCTCCGCACCCCGCCGCGGTCAAGTCGGGGCCGTGCGACGACGTACGCTCCGAAGAGGTAACCGTCCCGAAGGCAGGAGCAGCAACGATGCAGTACGTGAAGCTCGGTTCGACGGGCCTGGACGTGTCGCGGATCTGTCTGGGCTGTATGACCTACGGCGAGCCGGACCGCGGCGCCCACGAGTGGACCCTCGGCGAGGAGGCCGCCCGCCCGCTGATCCGACAGGCGCTGGAGGCGGGCATCAACTTCTTCGACACCGCGAACATCTACTCCGACGGAACCAGCGAGGAGATCGTCGGCAAGGCCCTGCGCGACTTCGCCCGGCGCGACGAGATCGTGCTGGCCACCAAGGTGAACGGCCGGATGCGGCCCGGACCCAACGGGGGCGGGCTGTCCCGCAAGGCGATCATGTCGGAGATCGACCACAGTCTCACCCGCCTCGGCACCGACTACGTCGACCTGTACCAGATCCACCGCTACGACCACGAGACCCCCGTCGAGGAGACCATGGAGGCGCTGCACGACCTGGTCAAGGCGGGCAAGACGCGCTACATCGGGGCCAGTTCGATGTATGCGTGGGAGTTCTCCAAGGCCCAGTACACGGCGCGACGGCACGGCTGGACCAGGTTCGTGTCCATGCAGAACCACTACAACCTGATCTACCGCGAGGAGGAGCGGGAGATGCTCCCGCTCTGCGCGGACCAGGGTGTGGGCGTACTGCCCTGGAGCCCGCTCGCCCGCGGCCGGCTCACCCGCGACTGGGGCGCCGTCACCGAGCGCAGTGCGCACGACGACTTCGGCAGCCGGCTCTACCTGGAGAGCGACCGCTCGATCGTCGAGGCCGTCGGCCGGATCGCCGCCCAGCGGGATGTGCCGCGGGCCCGGATCGCCCTCGCCTGGCTGCTGCACCAGGCCCCGGTGACCGCGCCGATCGTCGGCGCGGCCAAGCCGCACCACCTTCAGGACGCGGTCGCCGCCGTGGAACTGGAGCTGAGCGACAAGGAGATCGAGGAACTGGAGCAGTCCTACACCCCGCACGCCGTCAGCGGCCACTGACGGTCCCGAGTGTGTACCGGGACTCAATTCGTCCGTCGCCCGGGCGACGGACGAATGTCGCCCGGGCGACAACCGGCAAATGCTGCACCTTGACGATTCGTCAATTTCCGTGGGGCCGCGGGGCAATGCCAAAAAACCGCAATCACTTGTTCTGACATCAGGCCCTGTGCCAAGGTGTGCCGTGCGGCGCTGCGGACCATTGATTTTCTGTCAAAAAGGCCGCGTACGGCCGACGTTCGAGTTGCCGCATCCCCTGGTACGGACTTATTTCGCATCGCGTCTGGGAGGAATGCAGCAGTGCACGACGCTGGCACGTCGAATTCCACGGGTACCGCTCCGCCGTTCGACATCACGGATGAGCAGTTGAGTGCCGAACTGCAGAAGTGGACGGGGACGGCGCCCGCGTTACATCCCGTGGGCGAACTCCTCGACCGGCACTGGGAGGCCGTGTTCGGCTACGCCCGGCTGTGCACCGACGGGCCGCGCGCGGCCGGAATGCTCACCACGGCCACCTTCACCCGGGTCTTCGGCGCATCGCTCAGACAGGTGGGGCCACCGACCTCCGCCTGGCGCCCCCATCTGCTGGTCACCGTGCGGCGCATCGCGGCCGAGTGGGACGGCGACGGACGCCAGGAACTGCTCCACGCCGCACTGCGCTCGGGCACCGCCGCCGGGGACCGGGCCGCGGCCCGGCTGCTGCCACCGGCGGACCGGCGCCTCATGTCCCGGGCGTTCCAACGGCTGCCGCAGACCGCCCGCGCCCTGCTGTGGCACACCGAAGTCGAGGCGGAACCGCTCGCGGTGCCGGTCGCCCTGCTGGGTCTCGACGAGCGGGTCGCCGCAGTGGAACTGCGGCGGGCCCGGGAGCGGCTGCGCGAGGAATGCCTACAGGCCCACCGCGAACTCGCCCCGCAGGAGGAGTGCCTGCGCTACGTCCGGATGCTCGACGTGACCTGCCGGCGCGGCGCCGACCTGGATCCGGACCTCCGACAGCACCTGGGCGGCTGCGAGCACTGCCGGCACACCGCCGACCAGCTGAACCAGTTCAACGGGCTGCTCGGCCTCGCCCTGGCCGAGGCCGTGCTCGGCTGGGGCGCCCGGGAGTACGTCGCGTCCCGGTTCGGACCGGCCGAGGAGCCCGCCGCGGACCGGCCCGCACCACCCGCACCGTCCGGGCCGCTCGGAGGGGAGTCCTTCGGCGCGCCCGCGGCCGGACCGGACGTCTCCGAGCCGGCGGCCGGGGCCGGTGGTGACGAGGTGGGAACCGTCGGCCGTGGGGCATCGGGCCGTCGCGCCGCCGCCCGCCGCGCCGCCGCCCGTCCGCTGTCC
>NZ_JBSGBN010000110.1:0-31947 GCF_053601275.1 Streptomyces sp. NPDC004752
CGAACGGCTCGCACCCTTGGCCATGCACCCACCGGGACCGAGAGGTCACAACCCTACTCGTGAGGGCTGCAGAAAGGATGGTCCTCTAATGAGCGGCGCCGCACGGCCATGAAACGGACCGGGGTGCCAAGCATCGCTCGCGCGGCGGCCGGCAGGTCGGCGGCGCGGACCACCGCGATCACCGGGTAGCCCCCGGTGATCGGGTGGTCCGCGAGGAAGACCACCGGACGGCTGTTCGGTGGCACCTGGACCACCCCAGGACATGCCCTCGCCGGGCAGGTCACCGACCCGAGCCCGTTCCAGGGCGGGCCCCTTTGTGCGCAGCCCGATCCGGTTGCTCGCGGACGACACCCGGTACACCCGTGCCGCGAAGTCGCGCACGGTCCGCGACCATTCGCGGCGTGAACCAGCCGTCGCGCGGCCCCGGCATCACGCGCAGCACGAGTTCGGCGGGCGGGCGCGGCTGTGGGGCGACGCCCACGCGCGCGTGCGGACCCGAGGCCGCCCAGGGGGCAGCACCATGCCGTCCGCGAGCGCCGCCGGCCCCAGCCCGGACGGCAGATCCGTGGACCAGCTGCCGCGGACCGTCGGCTGCCGTGGACCGGCTGTCGTGGATCGGTTCTACGTCGATGCCGTCGGACGCGGCCACATGGGCGCGCACCCCCAGGTCGGCCGTCCCGACCTCCAGCAGCCGCCCGGCCGGTACCACCACCGACGCGCCCCAGTCGGCCGGCCGCCCACCCGAACGGGGCTCGGCGTGCCCTCCCCCCGGCCATGACGGCCATCGAACGGGGACGCACGGCACAGCCGTTGAGGGTGGTCAGCGCCCCCTCCTCGACCACCACGAGGGCACGGTCCGTCATGCCGTGCCCACCGGCACGAAGCGGACGCGCGCGCTCAGAGTGGGCAGGGTGGCTGGTACGCGCGCGTGGTCCCACAGGACCGCGTCCGTCGTGCCGATCAGCTGCCGGCCGCCCGGTGATGACCGCGGGTACACGCCGGTTCAAGGACCGGCCGGCGCCACGGACCAGGCCGGAACGGCGGTGCGCGGGGTGTCCCGGCGCACCGCCGCACGTCGTAGCGGGCGGGGCAGGCCGGTGAGGGAGCCGAAGCCTGGGGCGAATCCGTAGAAGACGACGGTGAATTCGGCGGCCGCGTGGATGCGGGCCGCCTCCGGCTCGGCCACGCCCCAGCAGGCGGCGACCGCGGCCAGGTCCGGGCCGTCGTAGCGCACCGGCCGGGTCACGCACGGTACGCACGCGTGCGGGGGCGGGCGGCACCTCGGCCGCGGTCAGTTCACGAGTCCAGCCGGACGGGTCGGTCAGGCCGTCGAGCAGCACGGTACGGGTCGCCGGCACGATCTCGTCGACGACCAAGGAGCCCTCCACGCGGCGGCGCGGGAGCGGCCGGAGAGTCGACCGCGGAGGGCAGGCGGAGGCGCGACTGAGGAGGGCGGGCGGAGAGACGATCGAGGTGAGCGGCCGGAGAGTCGGCTGAGGAGAGTTGTTGGAGAGCCGACCGCGGAGAGCTGGCGGCGAGTCGGCTGGGGAGAACGGCCGGGAGCGTGGGCCCGGGCCGAACAGCCGGGAGCGGGGGCCGCCGCGCGCAGCCAGGGTGCGGGCCGAGGTCGTCTCACGCCCCCGTGACGGCCGTCGCTTCCGCGCCGTTTGGGTCGTTGTCAGACGGAGGACCTAGTCTGTGCACCGTGACTTCGCCTGCATCGACGGACAGCGTTCCGCCCCAGCTCAGCGCGGGGCCGCGCCCGGCCCCGGGCCCGGCCGCCGACGAGGGGCTGGCGCGGCGGCTGCGCGCGCTCGCCTGCACCGCGCCGCTGCACGACCTCGACGCACGCAAGGCCAACCTCGCGGGCGAGTACTCGGTGTACGGCATGGCGGAGGTGGCCCTCGCCGCCATCGACCTGATCACGCTCAACATGGACTTCGACACGGGCGCCGACCATGAGCAGATCGTCGCCCGGCTCGTCCCGCGCATCTTTGCCCAGGCTCCGCGCCGCCCGGTGGCCGAGCACGAGCGCGTGGCCCGCTGGGTCCTGGAGAACCTGCTCAACGTCGGCAGCGTCGACCGCGGCTTCCGTGCCGCGTACGGCACATTCGCGCCGGACGGCACCTACGTACGCCGGGATTACGACTTCAAACTCATCGAGGAAGTCCCCGGACCAGGCGGAACCGTCTACCTCCGCACCACCGACGAGGCCGTCAACGTCCTGGTCGGCGCCCTCGACACGGACGTCACCAGCGCCCAGATCGCCGCCGAGGTCAAGCTGGAGGTGCTGATCAACCGCGGCCGCCTCGCCGACGCCCAACTCGCCGCGGAACAGGCGCGCTACCGGACCGTGCAGTACTCGGAAACGTTGCGCAGGTCCCTGGAGGCCACCCGGCGCAACGTCCGAGCGGTGGACTGGCTGAACGCCGTACCCGACATGATCGCCGAGGCCCTGGGCCATGTGGCCGACCGCTACCGCCACGAGAACGCCATCCTCACCAACATCCGCAAGGCGCGCGACGAGTCCGAGGACCCCGAGCACAAGCGCCGCGCCGCCGAACTGGTCGACATCGTCAAGGACTGCATCCGGCGCCACACGCAGCTCCAGTCCCGGCTGCTGGAGGCGGGCCCGCTGTTCCGCGCCGAACAGGACCGGCAGGCATTTGCCGCCCCCCTGACCACCTCGGGCATGGACCTGTACGGCCACCTCCTTGCCCCCGTCCTCCCGCTGCCCGTGGAGCGGGCGGTCCGGGTCACGGACGCCTTCTTCGCGCGTGGCACCGGACTGCGCACACCGGTGTCGGTACGGGTCGGCGACCTCGTCGACCTGCTGCTCACCCCACCCGTGGAGCGGGAGCACCTGGGCGCCGAGATGCCCGAGCCCGACCTGATCGCCACACCGGACGACAGCCGGTTCAGCGACGAGCAACTGGCCGCGGCCACAGGACTGCTGGACCTGCCGGCGGATGCCCCGCGCCGGCTGTCCGGACTGCTCGCCGAGGCACGCCGACAGGACCCCGATCTGCCGTACCTGGTGGCGCTGTTGGCCGTGCACGCGGCCAGCCCGCCGGTCGGCACCGCCTACCGCCAGGGCGAGGAGAAACTGCTGTTCGCCGTGGACGACGGGGCGGAGTTGGACGACCCGGAGTTCGGCGGCGCCGATCTGATCGTCGGCACGGCCCTGTTGGACTCCGCGGGCATGGCGGCCGACCGGACGGAGGCGGCATGACCGGATCCGACCGTCCCACCCGCCCAGGCCAGCGCAGCAAGGAGCCCCGACCGTGACCGAGCACGCCGACTGGAGCGAGCCCGAGCCCGCCGCCGTGCCCGGTGGCTCCGTCGTCACCCCCGCCGACGTCGCCGACGCCGCCCGGCTCGTCGCCTTCGGGCTGCAGCCCAAACTGCAGCCCGCCCGCGACCAGGAGTACACGGAACTGCTGCGCCGCCACCGCGAGGACCCGGCGTTCGCACGGCTCGCGGACGCCGTGGCCACCGGGCTCGGCCTGGTCGTACTGGAGGTGTCCCCGCGCGCGGGTATGGCGGTGACCGCCGCCGAGGACTCCGTCTTCGCCGTGCGCATGGGCGACTACGCCCGCCGCACCGCCGCCGACTCCGGAGACCGGTTCCTGCACGGCCTCGCCCATCTCGCGGTCGCCGCGCTGGCCTTCCCCCGCCCGGAGGACCTGGCCGACGACGGCTACATCGGCCGGGTCTCCGTCAACGGCGTCGACGCGTTCGTACGCCAGGCATGCCGGCGCCTCGAAGAGCGGGCCGCGGAGCAGGGCGAGAACACCGACCCCGCCACCGACGCGCCCGGCCTGGAGGCCGCTTGGCGGATCTGGATGCGGCGCAGCTCCACCGGCGCCACCAAGGACGCCCGCCGACTGGCCGGTTCCACCACCGGCATCGTCGGCAAGGCGGTCGCCTTCCTCACCGACTCCGGATTCCTGCAGAGAACCGGCGACGACAACGGCGGCACCTACCGCACCACGGCGCGCTACCAGCTCCAGGTCCGCGACATGGCTGGCGCCTCGGCCATGGCCGAACTGCTCGAACTCGGCGTCGTCCCGGTCACCGACGGCACGGCCGGCCTGCTGCCCCCCGCGGACACCGACGACCTGGAACTGGTGGCCGACGCCGGGCTGCCGTTCCACTCCTGACGGCCCGGCCACCGCACCCTTCCGTAACCCTGCCCCTTTGAAGCCCTTTCACGAGAGTCCGCCATGTACGAGCTGTCCCGGGTCCGCCTCTACTCCATCGGTCCCGCCGGTGCGCGCTACGCCGACACCGTGCTCGACCTGCGGGGCGTGGGCGATCCGGTGCCCGACCCCGCCCCCACACAGGCGGAGTTCTTCGAGGAGGAGCCGGTCGGCCCACCGCGCCGCCCCGCGCCCGCGGGCGTGCTCTTCCTGGAGAACGGCGGCGGCAAGTCGGTCCTGCTCAAGCTGATCTTCTCGGTCATGCTGCCGGGCCACCGCAACACGCTCGGTGGCGCCAGCTCCGGCGTGCTGCGCAAGTTCCTGCTCGCCGACGACTGCGGCCACGTGGCCCTGGAGTGGCAGCATGTGCAGACCGGCGCATGCGTCGTCGTCGGCAAGGCCAGCGAGTGGCGCGGACGGCAGGTCTCCAACGACCCGCGCAAGTTCGCCGAGGCGTGGTATTCCTTCCGGCCGGGCCCCGGCCTCAGCCTCGACAACCTCCCCGTGGCCGAGTCCACGGCCGTACGCCCGCCCGTCGAGGGACAGTCGGGCGCCCAGGGCCGTCGGCGCACCATGAAGGGCTTCCGGGACGCCATCACCGAGGCGGGCAAGGCGTATCCGCACCTGGAGGTGCACTGGGAGGAGATCCACGAACGCTGGACCGAGCACCTGGGCGACCTCGGCCTCGACCCCGAACTCTTCCGCTACCAGCGGGAGATGAACGCCGACGAGGGCGAGGCGGCCGGCCTGTTCGCGGTCAAGAAGGACTCCGACTTCACCGACCTGCTGCTGCGCGCGGTCACCGACACCCGGGACACCGACGGCCTCGCCGACCTGGTCGGCGGCTTCGGCAACAAGCTGGGCCGACGCGCCGAACTGATCGCCGAACGGGACTTCACCGCCGGGTCGGTCGACCTGCTCGGGCGGATCGTCGAGGCCGCCGACGCCCGCGCACGCGCGCGTGACATCCACGCCGGCGCCGAGCGCCGCACCCGCGGCCTCGCCCGCCGGCTGTCCGCGCGAGGCGTCGTGGAACGGGCCAGGGCCGCCGACCTCGCCCAGCGGGTCACGGCCGCCGCATACGCCGTCACCGAGTCCGAGGGCGCGCGCGAGCGCAGCGCGCTCATCGCCGCCGAACTCGCCTACCGACACGCCTCACTGGCGCTCGCCGTCGGCGAGAAGTCGGCCGCCGCGCAGAAACGCGAACTGGCCGACGCACGCACCCTGCACTCCGCCTGGCAGGCGGCCGAGGCCGTACTGCGCCACCGCGCCGCCGCCGACCGCGTCGCGCGCGTGGCCGCCGCGATCCAGGAGGCCGAACGGGACGCCGCCCCCGCCCTGGCCGCCCGCGCCAAGGCCGCCGTGGACCTCGTACGGGCCCTGCACACGGCCGCCGAGAGCGCCGAGAACCTCGCCAACGAGGGGGAGGAGCGATCGGCCGCCCTCCAGGAGGCCGGCGAGTCCGCGTACCGGGATTCGACCGCCGCCGCCACCGAGGCGCAGCGCGCCCGCAGCGAGATCGGACATCTCAGACAGCGGCTGACCGAGGTCGAGCAAGAGACCGCCGAGGCGGTGCGCGCGGGCTGGCTCGACGACAGTGCCCCCGACGCGGACCCGGCCCGCGCTGCCCTCGCGGCCAGCGACGCCGAGAAGACCGCCGTGGCCGCCTGGGACACGGCCCGGGACGCGGCGCGCAAGGCGGCGGACCACGCGCGCGAAGCCGCGTCCGCCGAGTCCCGCGCCGAGCTGACGGCCGCCCGCGCCGCGGACGCGGCGACCTCGGCCGAGCGCGCCCACCAGGCCGAGCGCCACATCGCCGAGGCGCTGGCCGCCGAGGAGCGGCTGGGCGAACTGCTCAGTCTGCCGGGCATCCAGGGTGGCAGGCGGGCCGCGGTGCCCGCACCGCGCGGGGGCGGCGACGCCGCCCAGGCCCCGGAACCGGGCCCGGCGCCCGGCGTCCCCGCCGAAGCCGCCGCCGCGGACGGCGCCCGCCCCGGTGGCGACGGCCCCCTCACCCCCGAGGACCTGGACCGCTGCGCCGACGACTTGCGCGCCCTCCTCGACGACTCCGTCTCCTTTGCCGAACGGCACCTCTTCGAACTGCGCACCGCCGCCGCCGACGACGCCCGCATCCTCGGGGCGCTCGGCGACGGCGGACTGCTGCCGCCCGGCCCCGACGTGCTCGCCACCGTCGAGTTCCTCGGCGAACACGGCATCCCCGCGCTGCCCGGCTGGCGCTACCTCGCCCAGGCCGTCGACCCGGCTGACCACGCGCGTGTGCTCGCCGCCCGCCCCGAGCTGGTCGACGGCGTGATCATCACCGACCCGGACACACATGCGCGGGCCCGCGAGACCCTCGGGGACGCGGCACTGCTGCCGCGGTCCGCCGTGGCCGTCGGCACGGCCGCCGCCCTGCTCGCCCCGACCCCCGTCACCGACGCGAGCGCCGGCGAGGTGTTCCTCGTACCGCCGAACCCCGCCATGCACGACGAGTACGCCGCCGACGAGGAACGGCAGGCGCTGCGCGCCCGGGCGGCCGAGCGGGACGAGGAGATCCGCGCGCTCGCCACCCGGCTCGCCAAGGACCGGGAGCTGGCCGCGCGGCTCGCCTCCTGGCGCACCGGCTGCCCGGCGGGACGGCTCGTCGAACTGGCCGGGGCCGCCCGGGACGCGCGGGTGTTCGCCGAGGAGTCCGAGGCGGAACTCGCCGAGGCCAGGACCGCACGCGCCGAGGCCGACGAAGCCGCCGCCGAGGCCGCCCAGGCCCGCGACGAACGCCAGGAGGCCGCGCAGAAGGCCCGGCGCGCCGCCGACGCGCTCGCCGGGCTTGCCTTCCGGCTGCGCGAGCGCTCCGGCTGGCAGGCCAAGCTGCGCGAACTCGCCGACGAGGCCGCCGAGTCGGAGGCCCGCGCCCAGGCATGCCTGGAGCGCGCCCGCGCCGCCGACGAGGACCGCCGCGCCGCTCAGCGCGCCGCCGACGACGCCCGCCGCACCGCCCGCGCGCTGCGCGCCGAGCGCTCCGAGATCGCGGGCGCACCCGACGACGTGCCCGCCGCCGAGGAAGACAGCGACGCCTCGAAAGCGTCCCTGCCGGCCCTCCGCGAGGCATACCGTGCCGCCTCCCAGGTGTACGAGAAGGTGGGCGTAGGCGCCGATCTGCGCGCCGAGCAGGCCCGCGCGGAGAGCGACGAGAGCGCGGCCCGCGCCGAACTGGACCGGCTCAGCAACAAGGTCCGCACCCGGGCCGAGCAACTGCTGCAGTCGCCCGACGGCTCTGACGGCCCCTCCCGGCAGGCCGCCGCCGCGCGCGCCGAGGAACTGGTCCAGCTCCTGGAGACCCGTATGTCCGCCGCGAGCGAGCAACTGGGACGGCTGCGCGGCGAGGCCGAACGGCACGCGCCCGAGGACGGCGGGACGCACACCGAACTGCCCGGGGAACTGGTCCCGCGCGACGCCGAGCACGCCCAGGCGCTACTGCGCACCGCCATGACCGAACTCGGCTCCCGCACCGAGGCATTGGCCCAGGCCCGCGACGCGCACGCCGAACTCCTGGCGGCCCACCGCATGGCCGAGGACGCCGTCGGAGGCTTCGACGAGGTCGCGGCCATGCTCCGCGACCTGCTGCGCGAGCACGCCGCCGACGAGGAACAGGAGGCACCGGAGCCGTACCCCGGCTCCCTGGAGGAGGCCAGACGGTCCGCCGCGGAGGCCCGCCGTTCGCTGCGCGGCTGCGCCGCCGACCTGTCCGCCGCCGAGGCCGCCGTGCGCGAGGCCAGTGACATCCTGGTCCGGCACGCCAACTCCACCCGTTACGAGCAGGTGCGCACCCCCGCCAGGCAGCAGATCCGCGAGCTGCCCGCCGCCGCGCTGCCCGAGCACGCCCAGAAGTGGGCGGACGCCTTCGCCCCCCGACTGCGGGTCCTCACGGACGAGTTGGCGCAGCTGGAACGCAACCGCGACTCGATCGTGGACCGGCTGCGCGGACTGGTCGAGTCGGCGCTCGCCACCCTGCGCTCCGCCCAGCGGCTGTCCCGGCTGCCCGAGGGGCTCGGCGAGTGGTCCGGGCAGGAGTTCCTGCGCATCCGCTTCGAGGAGCCGGACCAGGCCACGCTCACCGAACGGCTCGGCGAGGTGATCGACGAAGCGACCCGGGCCGCCGTGAAGAAGAACTCCGACCTGCGGCGCGACGGCATGTCCCTGCTGCTGCGCGGGGTCGCCGCCGCGCTACGGCCCAAGGGCATCGCCGTCGAGATCCTCAAGCCGGACGCCGTCCTGCGCGCCGAACGCGTCCCCGTCGGACAGATGGGCGATGTGTTCTCCGGCGGCCAGCTGCTCACCGCCGCGATCGCCCTGTACTGCACGATGGCCGCCCTGCGGTCGAACGACCGGGGCCGCGACAAGCACCGCCACGCCGGCACCCTGTTCCTCGACAACCCCATCGGCCGCGCCAACGCCACCTATCTGCTGGAACTGCAGCGTGCCGTGTCCGACGCGCTCGGCGTGCAACTGCTCTACACCACCGGCCTGTTCGACACGACGGCACTGGCCGAGTTCCCGCTGGTCATCCGATTGCGCAACGACGCCGACCTACGAGCCGGGCTGAAGTACATCAGCGTGGAGGAACACCTGCGGCCTGGACTGCCGCAGCAGGCCACGGCTGGGGAAGCGGTGCACAGCGAGATCACGGCGACACGCATGTTCAAGCGTCCGGCGCCCAGCACGCCGTGACCGCGAGAGCAGGTGCGCGCCGCGGGCCGTCGGCGGGCGTCCGCGGGGCCGGTCGGCGGCGTGCCGGGCGTCGTCAGGGAACGGGTCCGGAGGGGTCACCCCCGAGTTGTGCCGGCAATCACACGCAGAAGGCGCCGATGCGGTGTTCGCCGGGGACCAGTACGAGGGAGGCTCTCTCGCCCGCTATGAACGCGACGACCACAGGGTTGCATGCCTTGCCATCGACTTCCCCAACCCCTTCCCGGTTGCTACGGTCCTGACGCGAACTCGCCCCTGGCGACGACCGGGTCGCCCCCCGCACTGTCACGGAGCGCCGACCCGCTCGCCGGGGCCGGACTCAGGAGTGCGACAGCTGGCCGGTGCCGCCCCGCCTGCGTATCCGCTCCTGTTCCCGCGCGGCGGTCTTCGCCTGCCGGCGGGCGGCGCGCCGCTCCCGGCGCAGCGACCGCGCCGTACTGCTCGGCACCGACACCACGCCAGCGCGCTGGTTCCAGACCTGGCGCGTCACCCAGACGTCGAGAACGCTCCAGGTGGCCGCCACGGTGCTGGCCACACTGCTGATCACCATCGGGAAGGCCAGCCAGGACCCGGCCATCGTGCACAGGAAGGCCACCATCGCCTGAATCAGCGTCACGGCGATGATGATCACCGCCCGCACCGCCGCCGTACGCACCGGATCCGGCATCCGGCGTCTGCGCGCGGGCTCCTCGACCCACAACGGCCGGTACGCCGAGTGTCGTTGTGCCCCGGGGGCTTCGGCACCCCGCTCCCGCGACGGAGCGCGCCCACCCGTCGCCTCCGGGACCCGCCGCCCCGTCCGGCGCCCCGCCACGCCGCCTTCATCTGGCGCCTCGCGCCGCTCCGCCGTGCCCATCAACGTGTCCTCCCCACCGCCGGCAGACCCCTCGCTCCGATGCCCCGAGGCACCGGCTCCCCTGTGGTTGCCCGGCTTGCGCTGTTTTACGCCGCCAGGATGGTGGATGCGGCTCCTGTGGTCGATTCCGCCCCCATTTCCCGTAGAGAAGGACGAACGGAGCGTCCCGAAGATTCCCGACCCCCGAAAGATTTCGGCCAACCGGTCCGGTGTATCGAACCGGACGCTCGAACCGCGGCAGCCGGAACCGAGGTGGCAATCTCCCGTAATGCCCGGACAACTCGCCATGTCCCCGAAGCGAAGGTGAAGTTCAGGCTCCGGACACGCCTTCGAGTTGACCGTGTGACGGTAGTAGGCTCGCGCCGTTTGTTGACGCACCTGTGCACCCCCGTCCGCAGGGGGACCGAGCTGGGGGAGGCCATGCGCTTTCGCGGGAAGTCGATCCGCCGGAAGATCGTGGCGCTGCTTCTCGTGCCGCTGGTGTCCCTGGCCGCCATCTGGGCCTTCGCGACCGTGCTCACGGGACAGGGAGTGGCCCGGCTCATCACCATGTCGTATGTGGTGGAGAAGATCGAGTACCCCACCGAGGACACCGTCCGCGCGCTGCAGCAGGAACGCCGCCAGACCCTCGTCTACCTCGCCGACCCGCGCGCCGCCGACGCCCTCGGCGCCCTGCACCGCACCCGGACCGCCACCGACTCGGCCCTCACGGAGATCCGGAAGAACGCCGAGAACTCCGACGTCCGCGACAGCATCGACGCGGGCGACGGCGAACGCCTCACCGCGGTCCTGGACGCGTTCGACGGCGTCAACTCCCTGCGCCGCAGCGTCGAGGACGGCACGGTCACCCGCCATCAGGCCCTGGACCTCTACAACCATGTCATCGACCCCTGCTACTCGCTCCTGGCGAGCCTCGACGGCATCGACGACGTGGAGATGGACACACAGGCCCGCGCCCTGGTCAACATCAACCGCGCCCGCGAACTCTTCTCCCGCGAGGACGCCCTGCTCGGATCCGCCCTGGTGGTCGGCAGGCTCTCCCGGGACGAAACCCGCGACATCTCCGAACTCGTCGCCCAGCGCACCCTCCTTTACGACATCACCCTGCCGCTGCTGCCGCCGTCCGAACGCGACCGCTACGACCGGTTCTGGAGGAACGCCACCACCGCGCCGGTGCGCGCGGCCGAGGAGGCGGTCATCGGTTCCGGGGCCGGCACCCCGAACGACGTCAGCGCCAAGAGCTGGGACGCCGCCGCGGGCACCGTGCTCGAAGAGCTGCGCACCCTTGACGACGAGAGCGGCGACCGCTATCAGGACCGCACCCGCCCCGTGGCGTTGAGCGTGATCATCCAGGCGGCCGTCGCCGGGCTGCTCGGACTGGCCGCGCTGCTGGTCTCCCTGGTCCTTTCCGTGCGCGTCGGCCGCCGACTCATCCGCGATCTGCGGCAACTGCGCCTGGAGGCGCACGAGGCGTCCGGCGTCCGGCTGCCCAGCGTGATGCGCCGCCTGTCCGCGGGTGAAAAGGTCGACGTGGAGACCGAGGCCCCGCTCCTGGAGTACGGCAAGAACGAGATCGGCGAGGTCGGCCAGGCACTGAACACCCTCCAGCACGCAGCCGTCGAGGCCGCCGTCAAGCAGGCCGAACTGCGCGCCGGGGTCTCCGAGGTCTTCGTCAACCTCGCCCGGCGCAGCCAGGTCCTGCTGCACAAGCAGCTCACCCTGCTCGACACCATGGAGCGCAGGACCGAGGACACCGACGAACTCGCCGACCTGTTCCGCCTCGACCACCTCACCACCCGGATGCGCCGGCACGCCGAGGGCCTGGTGATTCTCTCCGGCGCCGCCCCCTCGCGCCAGTGGCGCAAACCAGTCCAGCTGATGGATGTCGTCCGCGCCGCCGTCGCCGAGGTCGAGGACTACGAGCGCATCGAGGTCCGCCGGCTGCCGCGCGTCGCCGTCACCGGCCCGGCCGTCGCCGACGTCACCCACCTGGTGGCCGAGCTGCTGGAGAACGCCACCGTGTTCTCCCCGCCGCACACGGCGGTCCAGGTCTTCGGCGAGCGGGTCGCCAACGGCTTCACCCTGGAGATCCACGACCGGGGCCTCGGCATGGCCGCCGAAGCACTGCTGGAGGCCAATCTCCGGCTCGCCGAGACACCGGAGTTCGAACTCTCCGACACGGACCGGCTCGGCCTGTTCGTGGTCAGCCGTCTCGCCCGGCGCCAGAACGTCCGCGTCTCCCTGCAGCCGTCCCCCTACGGCGGCACCACCGCGGTGGTCTTCATCCCCGACGTGCTGCTGACCGACGACGTCCCCGACACCAACGGCGTCGGCTTCCGCCTCGACCGGGAACGGCGCGCCGACGCCGCCGAACAGGAGAAACGCCGGGCCGCCCTCGCCCAGGTGCAGCTGCCGGGCCTGCCCGCGCCGGTCCTGGACGGTCCCGTCGAACTGGAGGCGCCCGTCGACCGGGGCGCCCTCGACGACTTCCCGGTCGCCCTCACCGACGAGCACAACGAACGCGGCGGACTCTTCCGCGCCCGCCGCTCCCTCGTCCATGTCGATGATGACGAGGTCGCGGGTCGAACCGGTGCGGATCATCGGCAGCCCTCCGGCACAGCGGACCGGGCGGGGACGGACGACCCGGCGGGGACGGACGACTGGGCGGGGACGGACGACCGCCCCGACGCCCCCGTGCCGCTGCCCCGCCGACGGACGCCCAAGCTGGTCAGCTCGCACGGTCGGCCGATCAAGGAGCGGCGCTCCCGCCGGGGCGAGGAGAACGAGCCGTCCCCGGCCGACCCGCCCGGCGCCGACCCCCGTCCGGAGCCGCTGCCCTCCCGACGCCGGAGCGAGACGTCCCCGCGTTCCGGCAGCGCACCCGCGACCCGTTTCGACGCGCGCGCGGAATCCTCGGCCGAGGGCCCGGAAGAGCCGTCCGAGGCCCCCAAGCTCCCCCGGCGGACCCGCCGTCCGGAGAATGGCTCCGGCGACGGCCGGGGCGGCACCGCCCCGCCGACGGGCGGCGCACCGCAGGAGACCGGATCCGGCACGGGACCGCTGCCGAGGCGTGTACGGCAGACCAGCCTCGCGCCGCAGCTCAAGCAGGGTCCCGCACGACGGCCCGGACGTGAGACGGAACCCGTCGACCGCGATGCCGAAGAGGTGCGCAGCCGGATGGCCTCGCTCCAGCGCGGCTGGCAGCGTGGCCGGGAGGAGAACGCCGCGGGCGACGGAGCCCGGAACAGCACAGCACAAGGAACGACTAAGGGGGACGGTCGATGACCGCACCAAAGGCGACCGGCCACACCGCACCGGACAAGGGTGCGCTCAACTGGCTCCTCGACGACCTCGTCGACCGGGTCGCCAGCATCCGCAAGGCCGTCGTGCTCTCCGGCGACGGACTGGCCACCGGCGTGTCCAAGGACCTGACCAGGGAGGACAGCGAGCACCTGGCCGCCGTCGCCTCCGGATTCCACAGCCTCGCCAAGGGCGTGGGCCGACACTTCGAGGCGGGCAGCGTCCGTCAGACGATCGTCGAACTCGACGAGGCATTCCTCTTCGTCACGGCGTCCGGCGACGGCAGCTGCCTGGCTGTCCTCTCCGACGCCGACTCCGACATCGGCCAGGTCGCCTACGAGATGACGCTCCTCGTCAAGCGGGTCGGCGCGCATCTTGGCACCGCCCCGCGCACCGATCTGCCCGCGGGTGGGTAGTGGGATGACATGAGCGGAGACGGTCAGGGAAGAAGCCACTGGTTCGACGACGAGGCCGGACCGGTCGTCCGTCCGTACGCCATGACGCGCGGCCGCACGACCAG
Source organism: Streptomyces sp. NPDC004752 (assembly GCF_053601275.1). Lineage (NCBI taxonomy): Bacteria > Bacillati > Actinomycetota > Actinomycetes > Kitasatosporales > Streptomycetaceae > Streptomyces > Streptomyces sp. NPDC004752. The sequence goes on from NZ_JBSGBN010000110.1 coordinate 13,625, forward strand.
CGCCGGCCAGCACCGCCTCGACCTGATCGCGGTGGTCGTCACCGAACCCCACACGGACGATCCGGAAGCGGACCAGATGCTGTCCCCGGAACACGTGGACATCGTCGAACTCTGCCGGGGAACCCCCCAGTCGGTCGCCGAACTCGCCGCGGAACTGGACCTGCCCGTCGGCGTGGTGCGGGTCCTCGTCGGCGATCTCGTGGCCGAGGAACTCGTCCACGTGACACGTCCCGTACCCCCGGCGGACCTGCCGGACGAGAGTATTCTGCGCGACGTGATCAACGGCCTCCGGGCGCTGTGACCGGCGCGGAAGCGGAGAAATGACGTGACAGGCTGGCAATTCTGGGTCGACCGGGGCGGTACCTTCACCGACATCGTCGCGAGGCGCCCGGACGGCCGCCTGCTCACCCACAAACTGCTGTCCGACAACCCCGCGCGGTACACCGACGCGGCCGTCGCCGGCGTACGCGAACTCCTCGGCGGCTCCCCGGAACCCATCGAGACCGTCCGCATGGGCACGACCGTCGCCACCAACGCGCTCCTGGAACGCAAGGGCGAGCGCACCCTGCTGGTCATCACCCGCGGATTCCGCGATGCCCTGCGCATCGCCTACCAGAACCGCCCGAGCATCTTCGCCCGCCGCATCGACCTGCCCCAGCTGCTGTACGAACGCGTCGTCGAGGCCGACGAGCGGATCGCGGCCGACGGCACCGTGCTGCGCGCACCCGATCTGGACGCGCTGCGGGGGCCGCTCCAGGAGGCGTACGACGACGGGATCCGCGCCGTCGCCGTCGTCTGCATGCACAGCCATCTGCATCCCGCCCACGAGGAGGCGATCGGCGAGCTGGCCGCCCGCACCGGCTTTCCGCAGATCTCGCTGTCCAGCGAGGTCAGCCCCCTGATGAAGCTCGTCCCGCGCGGCGACACCGCGGTCGTCGACGCCTACCTGTCGCCGGTGCTGCGCCGCTACGTCCAGCATGTCGCCGACCAACTCCACGGCGTGCGGCTGATGTTCATGCAGTCCAACGGCGGGCTCGCCGAAGCCGGGCAGTTCCGCGGCAAGGACGCCATCCTCTCCGGACCGGCCGGCGGAATCGTCGGTATGGCCCGCATGTCGCAGCTCGCCGGCTTCGACCGGGTCATCGGCTTCGACATGGGCGGCACCTCCACCGACGTCTCGCACTTCGCGGGCGCGTACGAACGCGTCTTCACCACGCAGATCGCAGGCGTCCGGCTGCGCGCGCCCATGCTGGACATCCACACCGTCGCCGCGGGCGGCGGCTCTGTCCTGCACTTCGACGGCTCCCGCTACCGGGTCGGGCCCGACTCCGCGGGCGCGGACCCCGGACCCGCCTGCTACCGCGGCGGCGGCCCGCTCGCCGTCACCGACGCCAACGTCATGCTCGGCCGTATCCAGCCCGCCCACTTCCCCCATGTGTTCGGCCCCGAAGGCGACCAGCCCCTGGACGCGGCGCTCGTCCATGACCGGTTCACCGCCCTCGCGCGCGAGATCCGCGAGCGGACCGGAGACGACCGCACCCCCGAACAGGTCGCCGAGGGCTTCCTGCAGATCGCCGTCGCCAACATCGCCAACGCCGTGAAGCGGATCTCCGTCCAGAAGGGGCACGACGTCACCCGCTACACCCTCACCACCTTCGGCGGGGCGGGCGGGCAGCACGCCTGCATGGTCGCCGACTCTCTTGGTATCCGCGCCGTCCTCGTGCCCCCCATGGCGGGTGTTCTCTCCGCGCTCGGCATCGGCCTCGCCGACACCACCACGATGCGCGAGCAGTCCGTCGAGGCCCCCCTGGAGGCCGCCGCCATGCCGGGCGTCCGCAAGACCGCCGACGACCTGGAGACCGCCGCCCGCGCCGAACTCCTGGCCGAGGACATCCCGGAGGACCGCATCGAGGTCACCCGCCGCGCCCAGCTCCGCTACGACGGCACGGACACCACCCTCACCATCGAGCTGACCGAGCCCAACACCATGAGGAACGCCTTCGAAGAACGTCATCGCGCCACGTACTCCTTCACCCTCGACCGTCCCGTCGTGATCGAAGCCCTCTCCGTCGAAGCCACCGGCATCACCCAACCCCCGGATCTGTCCGCCCTCGCCACCTACGAGGGCCGCGCCGCCGCCCCTGCGACCGTCCGCCTCCACACCGGCGGTGCCTGGCGCGACGTACCCCTCCACCGCCGTGAGGCGCTGCCTCCCGGACGGATCGTCACCGGCCCCGCGATCATCACCGAGGCCGGCGCGACGACCGTCGTCGACGACGGCTGGAAGGCCGCGACGACCGACGACGGGCATCTGGTCATGGAACGCACGGCGATTACGCAGAGTTCCGATCTCGACACGAAAGTCGATCCGGTCCTGCTGGAGGTCTTCAACAATCTGTTCATGTCCATCGCCGAGCAGATGGGTGCCCGGCTGGAGTCCACGGCCCAGTCCGTCAACATCAAGGAACGCCTCGACTTCTCCTGCGCCCTGTTCGACCCGGACGGAAATCTGGTGGCCAACGCCCCGCACATCCCCGTCCACCTCGGCTCGATGGGCACCAGCGTCAAGGAAGTCATCCGCCGCCGCGGCGACTCGATGAGGCCCGGCGACACCTACGCCGTCAACGACCCCTACCACGGCGGAACCCACCTGCCGGACGTCACCGTCGTCACGCCCGTGTTCGACACGGACGGTGACCAGATCCGCTTCTACGTCGCCTCCCGCGGCCACCACGCCGAGATCGGCGGCATCGCACCCGGCTCGATGCCCGCGAACAGCCGCACCATCGAGGAGGAAGGCGTCCTCTTCGACAACTGGCTGCTCGCCGAGGACGGCCGTTTCCGCGAGGAGGAGACGCTGCGCCTGCTCACCGAGGCGCCGTACCCCACCCGCAACCCCGGGACCAACCTCGCCGACCTGCGCGCGCAGATCGCCGCCAACCAGAAGGGCGTCGACGAGGTCGGCCGCATGATCGAGGACTTCGGGCTCGACGTCGTCCAGGCGTACATGCGGCACGTCCAGGACAACGCCGAGGAAGCCGTCCGCCGTGTCATCGACGCGCTGGACGACGGGGAGTACGCCTACGAGACCGATTCGGGTGCCGTCATTCGGGTACGCGTGCGCGTGGATCGCGTCGGCCGCGCCGCGACCATCGACTTCACGGGGACGTCCGCGCAGCTCGCCACCAACTTCAACGCGCCGTTCTCGGTGGTCAACGCGGCGGTCCTGTACGTCTTCCGTACCCTCGTCGCCGACGACATCCCGCTCAACGACGGCTGTCTGCGCCCTCTGGAGATCATCGTGCCGGCCGGCTCGATGCTCGCGCCCGAGCCGCCGGCCGCCGTGGTCGCGGGCAACGTCGAGACCTCCCAGGCCATCACCGGCGCCCTCTACGCGGCGCTCGGCGTTCAGGCCGAGGGCTCCGGGACCATGAACAACGTCACCTTTGGCAACGAGCGGCACCAGTACTACGAGACCGTCGCCTCCGGGTCCGGCGCCGGTGACGGCTTCCCTGGGGCGAGCGTCGTGCAGACCCACATGACCAACTCGCGGCTCACCGACCCCGAGGTCCTCGAATGGCGACTGCCCGTGCAACTCGACGAGTTCGCGATCCGACAGGGCAGTGGCGGAACGGGACAGTGGCCCGGCGGGGACGGCGCGGTGCGCCGCATCCGGTTCCACGAGGCCATGACCGTCTCCACGCTGTCCCAGCACCGCAGGGTCCCGCCCTACGGCATGGCGGGCGGCAGCCCGGGCGCGCTCGGCGCCAACCGGGTGGAGCACGCCGACGGCTCGGTCACCGAACTCGGCGGAAGCGACTCGGCAGACATCGGCCCAGGCGATGTACTCGTCGTCGAAACCCCCGGTGGCGGCGGCTACGGCCGGCCGGCACCACACCCCCATCAAGCAGGAGAACAGATCGATGATCTTCGGGCGTTCTGAGCGCGACAAGCCTCCGGTCGAGCCCGTCACGCTCAAGATCTTGGTGGGCGGCGGCTTCGGCGTGGGCAAGACGACCCTCGTCGGCGCCGTCAGCGAGATCAGGCCGCTGCGCACCGAGGAACTGCTCACCGAGGCGGGGCGTCCGGTGGACGACACCAGCGGCGTGGAAGACAAGCACACCACCACGGTGGCCATGGACTTCGGCCGGATCACGCTCCGCGAGGACCTGGTGCTGTACCTGTTCGGCACCCCCGGCCAGGAGCGGTTCTGGTTCATGTGGGACGAGTTGTCCGAGGGCGCGCTCGGCGCGGTCGTCCTCGCCGACACCCGCCGCCTGGAGGACTGCTTCGCCGCCGTCGACTACTTCGAACGGCGTTCCATACCCTTTGTCGTCGGCGTCAACTGCTTCGAGGAAGCCGCGCGTTACCCCGCGGCGGACGTCCGCCAGGCCCTCGACCTGGACGATGACGTGCCGCTCGTGCTGTGCGACGCCCGCGACCGCCGGTCGGTCAAGGAGGTGCTCATCGGAGTCGTCCAGCACGCGATGGCGTACGGTGCCGAGCGCGGGAAGCCCGTCACCACGTGATGAGATCCGCCCACGGCCCGTACTCCGGCCGGGTACGGGCCGTGGCCCTTGTGCTGCTCCACGCGCGCGTGCGCGCTCTCGGGGGCACACACGCGTGGACCACGACCTCGGCCGGCCAAACACGACCTCTGCCGACTAGTCGGCGTCCTCCTCCAGCCAGCCGAAGCTCTTCTCCACGGCCTTGCGCCAGTTCCGGTACTCGCGGTCGCGTACCGACCCCTCCATCGTCGGCGTCCATTCCGCGTCCTGCCGCCAGTGCGACTTGAGCTCGTCGAGGTCGTTCCACACCCCGGTCGCCAGGCCCGCCGCGTAGGCCGCGCCCAGGCAGGTCGTCTCGGACACCCGGGGCCGGATCACCGGCACGCCCAGCACGTCGGCCTGGTGCTGCATGAGCAGGTTGTTCTTGGTCATGCCGCCGTCCACCTTCAGGGTGGTGATCCGCACACCGGAGTCCTGGACCATGGCGTCCACGACCTCGCGCGTCTGCCAGCTCGTCGCCTCCAGCACCGCACGCGCCAAGTGGGCCTTGGTGACGTACCCGGTCAGACCGGTGACGACCCCGCGCGCGTCGGAGCGCCAGTACGGGGCGAACAGGCCCGAGAAGGCGGGCACGATGTACGCGCCGCCGTTGTCCTCGACACTCCGCGCCAGTGGCTCGATCTCGTCGGCGCTCCTGATGATCCCGAGCTGATCGCGGAACCACTGCACGAGCGCGCCCGTTATCGCTATGGACCCCTCCAGGCAGTACACCGGCGCCTCACCGCCGATCTTGTAGCCCATCGTCGTCAGCAGCCCGCTCTTGGACGGCACGGGCCGGTTCCCCGTGTTGAGCAGCAGGAAGCTGCCGGTGCCGTACGTGTTCTTCGCGGTGCCGACGTCGTAGCATGCCTGCCCGAACACGGCTGCCTGCTGGTCGCCCAGCGCCGACGCGACAGGGACGCCGGCGAGTTGGCCGACGGCGGTCCCGTAGACCTCCGCTGACGACCTGATCTCCGGGAGCATCGCTTCGGGCACGTTCATCGCGGCGAGGATGGCCGGGTCCCACTGCAGAGTCTCCAGGTTCATCAGCATGGTGCGGCCCGCGTTCGTCACGTCGGTGACATGCCGTCCGCCGTCGGTGCCGCCCGTCAGGTTCCAGATCAGCCAGGAGTCGACGGTGCCGAAGGCGATCTCGCCGCGCTCCGCGCGATCCCGGAGCCCCGGCACGTTGTCGAGGAGCCAGGCGACCTTGGGGCCGGAGAAGTAGCTCGCCAGCGGCAGCCCGGTCTGCTCGCGGAAACGGTCCTGCCCGTCCGAGCCGCCCAGTTCGTTGCACAGGGCCGCCGTCCTCGTGTCCTGCCAGACGATCGCGTTGTGCACGGGCTTGCCCGTCGCCCGGTCCCACAGGACCGTCGTCTCGCGCTGGTTGGTGATGCCGAGCGCGCTGAGCTGGTCGGCGCGCAGCCCGGCCTTGGCGAGGGCTTCGGCGACCACGGCCTGCACCTTGGACCAGATCTCGGTGGCGTCGTGCTCCACCCAGCCCGGCTTGGGGAAGATCTGCCGGTGCTCGCGCTGGTCGACGGCGACGATCGCGCCGCCGTGGTCGAAGATGATGCAGCGGCTCGAGGTGGTGCCCTGGTCGATGGCGGCAACGTACTTCTCGGCGGTGTCCGTCATGGCCGTCCCTTGGTCGCTCGGTCAGAAGGCTGCGTTGTAGATGAGGCCCGCGAGCGCCCCGCCGATCAGCGGGCCGACGACCGGGACCCAGGCGTAACCCCAGTCCGACGTGCCTTTGTTCGGGATCGGCAGGACGGCGTGCACGATGCGCGGGCCGAGATCGCGCGCCGGGTTGACGGCGTACCCGGTGGGCCCGCCGAGGGAGAGCCCGATGCCGACCACGAGCAGCGAGACGATCAGCGCGGTGGTGCCGGACTCGCCGAGCCCCTTGGTCAGGCCGAAAGCCAGGACCGGCAGGACGAGAGCGATCGTCGCGATGATCTCCGTGATCAGGTTGGCCACCGGATTGCGGATCTCCGGGACGGTGGAGAAAATCCCGACGGTCGGTGTCGGTTCCTGCGCCGAGTCCTCCTTGCGCACGTTCGCCTGGAACTGGGCCAGGTAGACGAGGTACGCGAGGACGGCGCCGAGCATCGCTCCGATCATCTGGCCCAGCAGATACACCCAGACCTTGTCCCATGCGCCGGTGTCGACGGCGATGCCGATGGTGACCGCGGGATTGAGCTGCCCGCCCGACAGGGGGGCCGCGGTGTACGCCCCGGCCAGCACCCCGAATCCCCAGCCGAACGCGATCACGACCCACCCCGAGGCCCGCGCCTTGGAGTGTCTGAGGGTGACGGCGGCGCAGACTCCGGCACCGAAAAGGATCAGGATCGCGGTGCCGATGATCTCGCCGACGAATATGTCTGCATTGCTCATGGCGGCTCCTAGGCGCTGGCTCCCGGGGGATCTGCCCCGGCCCTGCATGCAGGAACGGTTCCCTTGGCGACCTCCGCCGAAGGCAGGGCGAATCCCGTGCCCCGCCCGGCGGCCGTGACGAGCGTGCCGTCGCAGCCGAATCGCCCGTAGGAGAGCGGGCCATGGCTCAGGAAGGGCCCGCGCGGCGCAGTGCCCAATGACGCCGAGAACGTACGGCGATGCCGACCGACACCGGGAAGTGTTCACCGGCGGCCGGGGAGCGTCAAGGTCGCCGACGGCAACGGTGACAGCCACGCGCGTGTGCCCCACGCCCCTCAACCGGCCTCGTGGGGGCGGCCGTTCAGCTCCGGGGCTCGACCGCCGCATAACCCGCCTGGGGGGACGGCAGGCCGGAGCCGTGCCGGATCTCGTACCCGGGCAGCCCCGCCCGCGCCAGTACCCAGCTCGCGCCGCTCAGTTCCTTCGCGGCCTTCTTCAGCGGGGCCAGACAGCCCGCGGCCTGCCGGTGGTCGACCACGCTGCCCGGTGCGCACACGACGGTCGCCAGGGACAGCGTGACGGGACGGCCGCCCGCAGACCAGGGGGCGCCGAGCACGGCCGCGGCCAGCGGATCGAGGACTTCCTCGTCGGCGAGCACCAGGAAGTCGTCACCGCCGATGTGACCCACGCGCGTGTGCCCGGTCATGGCCTGTTGCAGCGTCCGCCCCACGGATCGGATCAGCTCGTCGCCGGCCGCGAAACCGGCCCCGTCGTTGACCTGTTTGAAGTGGTCGATGTCCAGCCAGCTCAGGGTGAAGCCCCGCCCGCCGGCGATCCGCCGGTCCACCTCACCGGTGATCGCGTCCGAACCCGGCAGCCGTGTCAGGGGATTGAGCCCGGCCGCCTCCTCGACGCGCGTCTCGGCCAGCGCCCGCACCAGGTCGGCGAGCCGGACGACGCCCACACAGCGCCCGCGGTGGTCCACGACCGCCACGTCGTCCGAGGTGCGGTCCCGGCCGCCCACCGCCACGACGTCCAGAACCTCCCAGGCGGTGGCGTCGACGCCGACCGTGCGCGGCGGGTCGCCCAGCTTGAACGCGGGCCGGTCGGCGTACAGAGCGTGCCCGTAGCGGCCCGACATCGACAGCAGGAACCGCGAGCGGTGCACCGAGCGCACCGGGGCCCCGAACTGGTCCACCAGCAGCACTCCGGACGCGTCGGGCGTCCCGGTCAGCAGCGCCCGGACCTGGCCCGCCGAGGCGGTCACCGGCAGCAGCGCGGCGGGCCGCACGAACTCGCGCACCGTCGGCCCCGACCGCGGCACGGTCAGGGCGTCCGGGAAGCGGGGCGGAACGTATACGTCCGCGGCGGGAATCCGGGACGGCGGCGCGAACAGCTCGCCCTGTGCCAGCTGCGCACCGGCCGACAGCGCCGCCGCGTGCTGCAGTTCGGACTCCACGCCCTCGACCGCCAGCAGGGCGCCCAGATGCTCACACAGCGTCCGCATGGCCCGCACCGCGGCCGGCCGGTTGAGCAGCGAGGCATCGAGCTTCACCAGGTCGGGGGCGATGTCGGTGAGCAGTCTGAGGGGTACGTCGCCCTCGCCGATGCCGTCGGCACTGATCCGGAACCCCTGGCCGCGCAGCGCCGACAGTGCGTCGAGGAGCGCCCGCTGCGGTACGTGCGTGTAGGGCGGGACGATGTCGAGGGTCACCTCCCACGGCAGGCGTCCCGCCCCGCGCACGGCGTCGTGCAGGGGAGTGAGGCCGCCGAGGTCGGCGAGCGTGGCGGCGAACACGTTGATGTGCAGGGGCAGCCGCCGCTCTGTGCGAGCCGCCGCGCGGAAGGCCAACACGGCCAGTCCGCCGTCGAGTTCGGGGTCGCGACGGGCTTCGGCCAGGATGTCTCCGGTCTCCGGGCGGGCGAGCGTCTCCAGTGCGACGACCCCGCCGGTGGCGAGGTTGACCACCGGCTGGAAGGCGAAGCGGAGAGTATCCGTCCAGGGGTGCACGGCAGCATGATGGCGCTGCCGACGCGCGCCCAGGCGCAGTTCATGAGACGTTCACGCAGCATTCCCGGTCGATCACACAGCGTAGGAGAACCCTTGCCACCCTCCCGTCCCAGGTGCTTCGTCCGTCGCCCGTCAGCGCAGTGCGATCACCGACGAGCCGTGCCCGAACAACCCTGGTCGGCGGCGATCCCCACGCGTGCTCCGGCGATCTGCCGCTCGCCTGCATCTCCCCTCAACTGCCAGATGCGACCACGTCGCGACAGCGGCGTTTCCACCAGGGTGCCGCCGGGGCAGCCGGGGCTGCGGCAGCGGGGGTCCTCGCGGGGGAAGCAGACCGTGGCGCAGGCCGAGCGGCGGGTGCTCAGGAGCCGGAACGCGTCCCCCTCGCCGGCGAAACAGCCGAACACCGCCGGTGTGCGTGTGCGCGACAAAGCCGCTCCGGAGTCATCGGATCTGACGGAACGTCAGAAGCGAGGCGCCGCGGTGATGGCACGAGGCGGCCGAATGGGCAGGCCGCGCCGCGGACCGGACGGCTCCATCGGGAGAGCTTCCGGAAGCCGTCCTTCCTATGATCGGATACAGTCCGCGCGTGTCCGAATATCAGCACCCAACCGCCAACTCCGAGCCGAACTCGCACTGTTCGAGCTGCGGAGCGCCCCACGGAGAGGGAATCTCCGGCTGGCCCCGCACCTGCCCGGCCTGCGGGGCCGTCGCCTACCGCAACCCGCTGCCGGTGGCGATCGCCCTTCAGCCCGTGTACGACCCGAAGGGCACCGCGCTCGTCGTCATCACCCGCACCGTCGCACCCGCGCGCGGAGGCATCGCGCTGCCGGGCGGCTATCTCGACGACCGGGAGGACTGGCGGCAGGCCGTCGTCCGCGAACTCATGGAGGAGACCGGCATCGACGCCGCCGCCCGCGACGTACGGCTCATGGACGCGATGAGCTCGCCCGACGGGCACCTGCTGCTGTTCGGGCTCCTCCCGGAGCGCCCCGCCGACGCGCTCCCGCCGTCCCAAGCGACCGACGAGACGGAAGGCCGGCACCTGCTGCGCAGGCCCGAGGAACTCGCCTTCCCCCTGCACACCCTGGCCGTACGGGCGTGGTTCGAGGGCAGGTACATCTGAGCCCGGGGCTCACCCGAGCCCCCGTATGCGCACCGGGTGGCACGGCTCACGCACGCCGTCCTCCCCGTCCCGCGTGACCACGACCCGACGCCCCGACCAGCGGGCGACGTAGCGTTCGAGCTCCGGTTCGTCCCAGCCGTCGCCCGCATCCGGCACCACCGGCCCACCGCCGGTCCGGCCGCGGGCCGGCGCCCACACCTCCAGTTCGAGCCCGCCGTCCGCGCCCCGCACGGGCACGACACCACCCGCGCGTGCGAGCACCGGAATCCGCGACAGCGGCGCGTCGACGAGTACCTGCGCCGGTCCCTCGTAGACCCGCTCGGTGACCGTGTCGTACCAGCGCCCGCGCGGCACGTACACCGCACGCCGGTCGGCGCCCGGATCCAGCACCGGCGCCACCAGCAGACTGTCGCCCAGCAAGAACGCGTCCTCACAGTCACGCAGCGCCCGGTCCTCCGGAGCGCCCCACCACACCGGACGCACATAAGGCGCGCCCGTACGCCGGGCGAGATGCGCCAGCGTCATGAAGTACGGCAGCAGACGCCGACGCTCCACCAGCGCCACGCGCGCGTGCTCCAGCACCTCGTTGCCGAACTCCCACGGCTCCCTGCGCCCCGCCCGCAGGCTTGCGTGGGTGCGGAACAGCGGCAGGTACGCGCCGAGCTGGAACCAGCGCAGAAACAGCTCGGGCGACGGGCTCCCGTCGAAACCGCCCACGTCCGGCCCCGAGTACGGCACCCCGCACAGCCCGAGGCCCAGCACCAGGGACAGGGACGCCCGCAGCCCCGGCCAGCCGGTGGCCACGTCCCCGGACCACGTGCCCCCGTAGCGTTGCATTCCGGCCCAACCGGAGCGCGAGAAGAGGAACGGCCGCTCCTGGGGGTTCAGCTTGCGCAGCCCCTCGTGAGCCGCGTCGGCCATGCACAGCGCGTACACGTTGTGCGCCTCCCTGTGGTCTCCGCCGCGGCCCTCCAGGAAGTGCCGGGCCGAGCGGGGCAGTGTCGACTCCCCGAAGGCACTGAAGGACGTCGGCTCGTTCATGTCGTGCCAGAAGCCCGCGAAGCCCTGAGCGAGCCGCTCCTCGTACAGCCCGCCCCACCACGTGCGCACGCGCGCGTGCGTGAAATCCGGATGGACCGACTCGCCCGGCCACGACACGCCCCGCACCACCTGACCCGAAGGGTCCCGGACAAAGGCGTCCACGGCCGTGCCGCCGTCGTACACGGCGTTGCCCGCAGCGGCCTTCACCCCCGGGTCGACGATGGACACCAGCCGGATCCCCTCGCGCCGCAGCTCCTCGGCGAGCGCCGGCAGCTTCGGGAAGCCCTCGTGGTCGACGGTGAACACCCGGTGCTCGTCGTAGTGGTCGATGTCCAGATGAACGGCGTCCAGCGGCAGACCACGCTCCCGGTAGCCCGCGACGATCCGACGGACCTCCTGCTCGCTGCCGAAGCCCCAGCGCGCGTGATGGTGGCCGAGCGCCCATGCCGGCGGCAACGCGGGCGCCCCCGTCAGCGAGGCCCATACGTGCAGCACGCGCGCGGGGGTGCCCACCATCACCCAGCAGCGCAACGGGCCGCCGTCCATCCGGAGTTCGCACCTCCCGGTCCGGTCGTGGCCGGAGCCGGCGCCTTCCTCGCCCTCCCGCAGCGTCACCGTTCCGTCCCATGAACTGTCATGGAAGACCAGATGCGTCGCCGCGTCGGCAACCACCAACTGCACCGGCATGGTGATGTAGAGCGGATCGTCGCCGGGGGAGAAGGCACGGCCGGGATCGGTGTTCCACAGCCGGTACGTCCCGTCGCGCAGCCGCGGCCCGGACGCGCGCCCGCCCAGACCGAAGAAACGCGCATCGGCGGCCACCTCCGAGCGCTGCATCCAGCGCGCCGGGCCCCCGCCGACCGGCTCCCACCACCGGGGTGGCAGATCCCGGCGGAGCATGACGCCCCCGGGCGTGCACACCTCGATCGCCCCATGCCGGGAGACGACCACCGTCACCCGCTCCGCCACGACCCGCCAGCCGCCGTCGGTGTCCGGCTCCAGCACGGCCCGGGGATCGGGGTCCGGACAGCGTCCCGCGAGCGCGTACGACGGCTCGGGACCCGCCCCGTCCCAGCCCCAGAAGACGGCCCCGTTCACGGCGACGGTGATCCGCAACTCGGACCTCGTGAACCGGATCACACCACCCCCGGGCCCGGGCTCCGCACCCCGCACCGGACCGGGCACCCGCGCGCGTTCCGCGCCGCGCGGCGGCAATCCGACCGCGTCGGTACGCCTTCTGCGCCACGCCGCCCGCACGGTACGCAACCCCTGAGCCGCTCTCATCGAACCGACCAACCTCACCGAACGCACCAGGTCACGACCGTCCATGCTGATCACCCTGCCATTGAGCGCCGCACACATGCGTGTCGTTCAACTGCCGTTCACCCGTGCCGGGACCACATCCTTACGACACGGAGTATGTGGGGCGCACCCTGGTGTAGAAGTCGATCACATGGCATCGTCCGTGTCAGCCGAGTCACGCGCACCATGTAATCCCGTGCGCGAGCAACGCACACGACGCGTACAGTCCGGGAGCCGCCCCATGTCGACCGCGAACCCCCTGCCGCTCTGGCAGCCAGATCCGGAACGGATCGCCCAGGCACGCATCACCGAGTTCCAGTCCTGGGCGGCCGAACGGCACGGCGCCCCGTCCCAGGGCGGCTATCCGGCACTGCACCGCTGGTCCGTGGACCAGCTGGACACCTTCTGGAAAGCCGTCACGGAGTGGTTCGACGTACGCTTCTCGACGCCCTACGCGCGCGTGCTCGGCGACCGTTCGATGCCCGGCGCACAGTGGTTCCCCGGGGCGACCCTCAACTACGCCGAGCACGCCCTGCGCGCCGCCACGGCCCGCGCGGACGAACCCGCGCTCCTGTACGTGGACGAGACCCACGAGCCACGCCCGGTCACCTGGACCGAGCTGCGCCGACAGGTCGGCTCCCTGGCCGCCGAACTACGCGCCCTCGGCGTACGCCCGGGGGACCGTGTCAGCGGCTACCTGCCGAACATCCCGCAGGCCGTCGTCGCACTCCTCGCCACGGCCGCCGTCGGCGCCGTCTGGACCTCCTGCGCCCCCGACTTCGGCGCCCGCAGCGTCCTCGATCGCTTCCAGCAGGTCGAACCGGTCGTCCTGTTCACCGTGGACGGCTACCGCTACGGCGGCAAGGAGCACGACCGCCGCGACGCCGTGGCCGAACTGCGCCGCGAACTGCCCACCCTGCGCGCCGTTGTCCACATCCCGCTCCTCGGCACCGAGGCGCCCGACGGCGCCCTGGACTGGTCGGCGCTGACCTCGGCCGACGTGGAACCCGTCTTCGAGCAGGTCCCCTTCGACCACCCCCTGTGGGTGCTGTACTCCTCCGGCACCACCGGCCTGCCCAAGGCCATCGTCCAGTCCCAGGGTGGCATCCTCGTCGAGCACCTCAAACAGCTCGGCCTGCACTGCGACCTAGGCCCCGAGGACCGTTTCTTCTGGTACACCTCGACCGGCTGGATGATGTGGAACTTCCTCGTCTCCGGCCTGCTCACCGGTACCACGATCGTCCTGTACGACGGCAGCCCCGGACACCCGGACACCGGCGCCCAGTGGCGGATCGCCGAACGCACCGGCGCGACCCTCTTCGGCACCTCGGCCGCATACGTCATGGCCTGTCGCAAGGCCGGCGTGCGCCCCGCGCACGACTTCGACCTCTCCCGGGTGCAGTGCGTCGCGACCACCGGGTCGCCCCTGCCCCCCGACGGGTTCCGCTGGCTGCACGACGAGGTCCGCGACGATTTGTGGATCGCCTCCGTCAGCGGCGGCACGGACGTGTGCTCCTGCTTCGCCGGAGCCGTGCCGACGCTGCCCGTCTACACCGGCGAACTCCAGGCCCCCGGCCTGGGCACCGATCTGCAGTCCTGGGACCCGAGCGGCAAGCCCCTCATCGACGAGGTGGGCGAACTGGTGGTCGCTAACCCCATGCCGTCGATGCCGATCTACTTCTGGAACGACCCCGACGGCAACCGCTACCACGACAGTTACTTCGACACCTACCCGGGAGTCTGGCGGCACGGCGACTGGATCTCCATGACCTCCCGCGGCACCGTCGTCATCCACGGCCGATCCGACTCCACGCTCAACCGCCAGGGCGTCCGCATGGGCTCCGCCGACATCTACGAGGTCGTCGAACGCCTCCCGGAGATCAAGGAGTCCCTGGTCATCGGCATCGAGCAGCCCGACGGGGGCTATTGGATGCCGCTGTTCGTGCACCTGGCCCCGGGAGCCGTCCTGAACGAGGACCTCCGCAACCGCGTCAAGCAGGCCATCCGCGCACAGCTCTCGCCCCGCCACGTCCCCGACGAGATCATCGAAGTGCCCGGCGTCCCGCACACCCTCACCGGAAAGCGCATCGAGGTCCCCGTCAAGCGCCTCCTGCAGGGCACGCCCCTGGAGAAGGCAGTCAACCCGGGCTCCATCGACAATCTCGATCTGCTGGACTTCTACGAGGCATTGGCACGCAAACGCGGCTGAATGATCGGCGGAAAATCTAGACAGGTCCCATTTCACCCACCCCCTGTCGCCCCGGCTCTCACCGAACCGGGCCCGTTGTCAGTGCCGCCGGTTACTGTGAGTGAGCATTGATCGACTGCACACAGGGGGAAACATGGCGCACACCGACCACCAGACCATGCGACGCGTCCTGCGCCGCGAGATCGCCGGCACCCTCGGCCTGCTGACCGACGAGCAGGACTTCCGAACCATGCGGCGCTACCGCACCTTCGCCTTCGACGACCACACCGCCTACCTCCAACAGGTGGAAGCCCTCCTCAGGATCCGCGCCGCCCACGGCAACCACACCACCGTCGCCCTGTTCGACCCCGAGGAATACGCCGAATTCTGCGCGGACACCGGCCTCGAACCGGACACCCCCGCGAGCCGCGCACGCTTCACCGCGGAACTCGCCGCCACGGGAGCCACCGTTCCCTACGAGGGCCAGGACCTCGTCGACCTCGTGCCCTCACTCGTCGACGCCGCCGTCCGACAGGCCACCTGGGAATACGCCAGCACCCTGCTGGCCCGCCTCGGCCCCTGTGCCACCTGCGGAGAAGACATCGGACACGCGGCCTTCACCCGGGCCTCGACCCTCCTCGTCCGCATCCTCGACACGGCCTCGCCCGGCGACCGCCACCTGGTGTGCAGCGTCTCGGGAACAGCGGAAACCCTCGTGTCCGTCCTCCACGCGGACCAGGACACGGCAGGTGCCACACAGTTGGACGAGACAGAGGCCCTCGAATTCACGACGGTCCTGGCACTCGGCATCGCCACCCCCAGCCCCGGGGGGCTCGTCATGCGCACCAGCGCCCCCGGCACCGCCGACCGCGTCTACGGCTGGCGGATCCGGCAGGACGGCCTGGAACCCCTCACGGCCGGAGAGGTCTTCGACGCCTACTGCACCGACGTGGAATCGGGCGAGCTGATCTCCCCCGAATCAGGAGTCGACTACTGCGAACCTCCCGACCTCGGAGACAACGGCAGGACACCGGGACACCACCACTGAACGCACCAGGGGCGCCCCGCCCGCGCGCGGAGCGCCCCTGGACAACTGCCGAGACCGCCCGGCGCCACGCACTACTCCCCGGACAGCACCGCTTGGGCCGCGGCGCGCGCCTCCTCGGCGCTGTCCGTCACCCGAGCCGCGGACGCGGCCCGCTCGCACTGGGCCAGCGTGTGCTTCGCGAGCGTCGCGCGGACATAGGGAATCGATGCCGCCCCCATGGAGAGCGAGGTGACACCCAGCCCTGCCAGCACACAGGCCAAGAGCGGGTCCGACGCGGCCTCACCGCACACCCCACAGCTCTTGCCCTCGGCCCTGGCCGCTTCCGCCGACAGCGCGACCAGGTCGAGCAGCGCGGGCTGCCACGGATCCTGCAACCGGGACACCGCCCCCACCTGACGGTCCGCGGCGAACGTGTACTGGGCGAGGTCATTGGTCCCCAACGACAGGAACTCGACCTCCTGAAGGATCGAACGCGCCCGCAGCGCGGCCGAGGGGATCTCCACCATGGCGCCGAGCTTCGCCTGCAGCCCGGCCGCCCGGCACGCGTCCGCGAACGCGCGAGCGTCGGCACGGTCGGCCACCATCGGCGCCATCACTTCGAGATGGACCGGAAGTCCCTCGGCCGCCCTGGCCAGCGCGGTCAGCTGTGTCCGCAGGATCTCCGGGTGGTCGAGCAACGCCCGCAGACCCCGCACACCCAGTGCCGGGTTCGGCTCGTCGGACGGCGTCAGGAAGTCCAGCGGTTTGTCCGCACCCGCGTCGAGCACCCGCACGACCACCCGGCCCTCCGGGAAGGCATCCAGCACCTGCCGGTAGGCCGCGGCCTGCTGCTCCTCGGCGGGCGCGTTCTTGCTGTCGTCGAGGAAGAGGAACTCGGTACGGAAGAGACCGACACCCTCCGCACCCGCCTCCACGGCCGCCGGTACGTCCGCCGGACCGCCGATGTTCGCCAGCAGCGGGACCTTGTGCCCGTCGGAGGTGGCACCCGGCCCGGTCGAGGCGGCAAGCGCGGCCTTGCGCTCGGCCGCTGCGGCCTCCAGCTGCGCCTTCCTCTCCTCGCTCGGGTTCACGAAGATGCCGCCGGTGCTTCCGTCGACGGCGATCACCGTGCCCTCGGCAAGCTCACCGGCACCCGGCAACGCGACCACGGCCGGGACCCCGAGCGCACGCGCGAGGATCGCGCTGTGACTGGTCGGCCCGCCCTCCTCGGTGACGAAACCGAGGACGAGGGCCGGATCGAGCAGCGCCGTGTCGGCCGGCGCCAGATCACGAGCGACCAGTACATACGGCTCGTCGCTGTCCGGGACGCCCGGCATGGGCACCCCAAGCAGCCGGGCGACGATACGATTCCGCACATCGTCGAGGTCGGCCACCCGCCCCGCGAGGTACTCACCGGCGCCGGCCAGCAGCTCGCGGTATGCGGCGAAGGCGTCGTAGACGGCGCGCTCGGCCGTGCTGCCGACGGCGATACGGCGCTCCACGTCCGCCATCAGCTCGGGGTCCTGGGCCATCATGGCCTGTGCGTCGAGCACCGCCTGGGCCTCGCCCCCCACCAGGTTGCCGCGCGCTGTCAAATCGGTCGCCACAGCGTCCACGGCCTGACGGGCGCGCCCCTGTTCACGCTCCGCCTCCTGCGCGGGAATCTGCTGGGCAGGCGGCTCCAACTCAGCCGTTCCCATGTGCCGAACCTCGCCGATCGCCACACCGTGGCTCACGCCGACGCCTCGAAGTGTTGTCTCCATCTCACCCGCCTCCGGTAGTGCGGCGGGCCCCGCCGCCGCGGTGCTTGTCCGACTCGCCGTCATGCGACGGCACCGACGTCACTCCCCGTCAAGACGTCACTCCCAGTCGAAGAGACTGTCGCCCGCCTTTACGTCGCCGTCTTCACGGAGGTCGGAGAGGGAGTCGGCCGTGGCCTCCAGCGCCACGACCGGACACACCGGAGACTTGCCGGCCGACTCGACGGCGGCAGGGTTCCAGTGCACGACGGCCTGACCGCGCGTCACGGTGTCGCCCTTGTCGACGAGCAGTTCGAAGCCCTCGCCATTGAGCTGCACGGTGTCGATACCGAGGTGTGTGAGCACACCGTGCCCCCGTTCGTCGACGATGACGAAGGCGTGTGGGTGCAGCGAGACGACGACGCCGTCCACGGGAGCGACGGCCTCGCAGGGCTCCCGCACGGGATCGATCGCGGTGCCCGGTCCGACCATGGCCCCGGAGAAGACCGGATCGGGTACGGACGCCAGAGCGATGGCGCGTCCTGCCAGGGGGGACAACACGGTGGTCATGGGAAGCCTCCCAGGGGCGGAGATCAATGATGGGCCGTCACCGTCAGTCCGGGACGGCGCACTGAGCAGCAGCGTATGTCATGTGAAGTACGGGTTCCGCACGAAAGTTACCATTTAATGGACTAGACCACCAGTAATAGATTTGCGCGTTCTTCACGGTCCCTTGTACAGTCGTGCACCTGCTTGAGACCAGGGCCGCCATCGGCTGTCCTTGCTCAGCAGAACCCATACTCATCAGATCCTTATCTCGGGATCCCCTTCTGCATGCCCGCAGGAGAGTGGTCAGGGAGACGGAAAATCACTGATAGAGTCGGAAACACCGAAGGGAAGCGCCCGGAGGAAAGCCCGAGAGGGTGAGTACGAAGGAAGCGTCCGTTCCTTGAGAACTCAACAGCG
>NZ_JBSGBN010000111.1:0-31940 GCF_053601275.1 Streptomyces sp. NPDC004752
GCCATCCACGCCCCGCGCGCGGGGCGCCGCCGCGGTGAGGGCCCATGGGGCTGGCTGTTCGTCAGCCCCATGGTCCTCGTCCTCGGCCTGTTCCTGCTGCTGCCCATCCTGATGGCCCTTTGGGTGAGCCTGCTGCACTGGGACGGGCATTCCAATCCGTTCAGCGGCCAGGCGAACTTCGTGGGCCTGGACAACTACCGGTCGCTGCTGACCGAGGACGGTCTCGACCGCACCCTCTTCGCGACCTCGCTGCGCAACAACGCCTACTACGTGTTGCTGACCGTTCCGTTGCAGACGGGCCTCGCCCTGGTGCTGGCGATCATCGTCAACCAGCGGCTGCTGCGTGCCCGCGGCGCCCTGCGCACCGCGTTCTTCTTCCCGTCGGTCACCAGCTCGATCGCGGTGTCCACCGTCTTTCTGTTCCTCTTCCAGGGCAGCGGGGCCGTGAACTCGCTGCTGTCCTGGATCGGGGTGAAGGGCCCGAACTGGTTCGCCGATCCGCGCGGGGTGCTCTCGCTGCTGCTCGGCGCCCTGGGCATCGTGGATCCCGAGCATCCCTCGGGCGCGCTGGCCGATCACTCCTTCCTCGGTCTGTCCTGGTTCCAGTGGCTGTCCGGGCCGTCCGTCGCGATGTGCACGATCATTCTGCTCGCCGTGTGGACCACCTCCGGCACCTTCATGCTGATCTTCCTCGCGGCGCTCCAGGACATCCCGCGCGAGCTGGAGGAGTCGGCCGCCATGGAGGGCGTCAACCGGATGCAGATGCTGCGCCATATCACTCTGCCCGCGCTGCGGCCGGTGCTGTTCCTCGTGCTCACCCTGGGTCTCATCTCCACCTGGCAGGTCTTCGACCAGGTGTATGTGATGGGTCAGGGCGCTCCCGGCAACACGACGCTGACCCCGGCGTTCCTGTCGTACTCGTCCGCCTTCGACGACGCCGACTTCGGGCAGGGCGCGGCCATCGCGTTCATCATGCTCGCCCTGATCCTGTGCCTGACCGCGTTGCAGCGCTGGGCGTTCAGGGACCGCGACGCCCGCACCAGGAGGAACCGATGACGTCGACGACACGGGCCGTCCGCACGCAGCACCGTCCGGTGCTCGGCCGGTATCCGCTGCCGCTGCGGATCGCGGGCTATGTCCTGGTGGCCGGGCTCGGGCTGCTGTACATCCTGCCGTTCGTCCTGCAGTTGGTGACCGGTTTCAAGACCGATCCCGACGCCGCGTCGCATCCGCTGTCACTGATGCCGGTCACCCCGACGACCGCCGCGTACCAGCGGCTGTTCGGCCTGAGTCAGGCCGGTGACGGGGTGCCGTTCCTGCGCTGGCTGAGCAACTCGGCGGTGGTGGCCGTCGTGGTCACCGCCGGGCGGGTGCTGTTCGACTCGATGGCGGGGTACGCGCTGGCCCGGCTGCGGTTCCCCGGGCGGGGCCTGCTGTTCGGGTCGGTGCTCGCGCTGATGGCGGTGCCCGGGGTGGCGCTGCTGATCCCGAAGTTCCTGGTCCTGAACACGTTCGGGCTGTTCGACACGTACACTGGCATGATCCTGCCGTTGCTGGTCGACGCGGCGGGCGTCTTCATCATGAAGCAGTTCTTCGAGTCGGTTCCCCGGGAGGTGGAGGAGGCGGCCCGGGTGGACGGCGCCGGTGTCTTCCGCACCTTCTGGTCCGTGGTGCTGCCGATGGCCAGGCCCGCCCTGCTGACCCTGACCATCCTGTCGTTCCAGAGTTCGTGGAACGAGTTCACGCATTTCCTGGTGGCCACGCAGTCCTCCCAGTACGAGACGCTCACGACGGGCCTCGCCCGGTTCGTCTCGGGCGGTCTCGGCGGTGGCACCCAGTACCCGCTGAAGCTCGCCGCGGCCCTGCTGTCGACCCTTCCGGTGGCGGCGCTGTTCTTCTGCTTCCAGCGGTACTTCGTGCAGGGAGCCAACTCGGGCGCGGTCAAGGAGTGACACCGAGGCGGGCAGTGCGCACACCGTGAGCAGAAACGATCAGGTCAGGGCCGGGCGGCCGGCCCGCTCCCCGGCATCGCGGCACGCCGGGCAAGGGCGCGTCGGCGACGCCGGGGAGCGGATCGTGATCAAGCACAACTCACCACAGCGGACCGTCGGGAGACCGCGGCGGCGGCTGCACGGGGCGTGATCCGCCGAGGCGGCGGGTCCGGCCGAGGCGGCGGGTCCGGCCGAGGCGGCGGGTCCGGCCGAGGCGGCGGGTCCGGCCGAGGCGGCGGGGCTGGCCGGTGTGGCGGGGCTGGCCGGTGTGGCGGGTCCGGCCGGAATGGCAAGCACCCGGGCGACTCCCGCCACCCCGGCCACCCCTGCCCGGCTGCTCTCGCCGGGAGGGCGCCCCGATCGTCGCGTGCGCCCGCGCCGGGGTCGATCACCCCACCGGTATTCGGCCCTCGGCCCTCGGCCGCCGGTGCCGCGTCACGAGCGTGTGCTATGGGGCCACCGGTGCGACCTGGAAGGTGCCGGAGCACACCTTCCAGCCGGCCGGCACCAGGACCGCCGCGCGGGAGCCCGGCGGATAGGTCCGCAGATAGGTTCCGGTGGCCCGGCAGGGCCCGCCGATGGGGCCGTTGGTCGTACGGATGACGGCCGACACCGCGTGGGCGGGGGCCAGCGTCACGGTCGACACGGCTTGTCCGGTGCGGGTGGCGGCCGCGCCTATCTGGTGATGGGCGGTGTCGAGAACGCTGACACCCGGGTAGCCGCGCAGCGTGCAGCGGCTGGTGCTGGTGTTGGTGAACCGGATCGGCCAGTACAGCGAGCCCGCGGCGCCCTCCTTGCGTCCCATGGACACATACAGGTCGCTCACCGTGCAGCTACGCGGTCCGGCCGGGGCCGCTGCCGTGGTCGTGGCCCAGGCGGCACCGGCCGCCGCGCCGCCCATGAGAAGGGCGGTCGCCGAAGCGATCGCGACGCGCCGGGAGAAGTGTCGTGAATGAATAAACATGCCATACCACCCCTATCGGGTGAATGGGTGGATGTGTGTCACTCTCTTGGATGCACGTACCCGCCGAAAAGTTGCACAGGCCGGCGAATCGTCGGCCGACGGGCCTCGGCCGGGCACCGGCGGGCCAGGACGTGGCACGCCTCCTCCGGCTCCCGGTACCGGCCGACGCCGGGGTCGTCAGCCGTACGCCCGTGTCGCGGTGCCGCCGGGCGGACGGCCTCCCGAAGCCGGTGCGGGCAGGGCCGCGGGCTCAGCACGGCACCGTGAGATCGCCGGGTCGCACCCTGGCCGTGACGGGCAGGAGGGCGTCGACCTCTCCGTCGGCCCCGTACGGGACGGGCCGGGCAGCGGATCAGGGGTGGGGCAGGTCGTCGATGGTGCGCCGCCGATCGGAGCGGGTGGCGCCGAAGCCGGTCTCGTGGTCCCAGAGGTGGGCGCACGAGGGGCATTGCAGATGCAGCAGGCTGCCGCTGTGGGAGAGCAGATATCGCCAGTGCTCGGCGCAGGTGCGCCGCTCGGCACAGGTCGCACAGCCGTTGCTGTCGTCGCAGTGGGGGCAGGGCACCCAGGCCCGGCGGCCGATGTCGGCCTGCGGGTCAAGCGGCAGCACGGCCGCCCCCGCGCGGCGGCAGCACACCCGCCGCGACCAGGTCGTCGTAGACGCGCTGCCGCTCCTCGTCAAGGCCGGAGTACAGCAGGGCGTACGCCGCCTCCTCGCCGCGCAGCACCTCGACCGGGTCCCAGTCCGGGCCGACGGCCTGTAGGACGTGGGCCCGCCGGTGCACCTCGTGCGCGGTGAGGTCGACCGCGAAGTCGAGCAGGGCGGAGCCGTCCGGCCGCCCGGCGGTGGGATCCTCGGGACCGGTGGGAGGTGTGGGGTCATAGGCGGACATGTGGCCGAACTTAGGTTTGCCTTCACCGCCACGGCAAGAGCGGGTGGGCGAAGTCACATGGCCGGGTCACCCGGCCGGCGCCGGGGAGCGGCGGGGAGCCGGAGGATCTCGATGCCCGCGGCGGGGCCGTCGCCCCCACCGAGGGTAGTTTCACTTTCAACATTCATGAGGTGATGATAGGACAGCACGGACGATCACCCGCCGAACGGCGATCACCCGCCGAACGGCACGGGACGAAGGAGCACACGTGACAGAGACGGCAGCGGCGACGGACACCGGACGACGGGTCTACATCGACAAGCAGAGCCCCGGCGCGTACCGCGCGCTGACCGCCACGGCCGAGGCGGTCCGGGAGGTCGCGGCCGAGGCGGGCCTCGACCGCGCCCTGGTCGAGCTGCTCAACGTCCGGGTGTCCCAGCTCAACGCCTGCGCCTACTGCCTCAGCCTGCACACCCGGGCGGCACTGCGGGCCGGCGAGACGACACAGCGCCTGGGCGTACTGCCCGCCTGGCGCGACACGGAGCTGTTCTCCCCGCGGGAGCGGGCGGCGCTCGCCCTCGCCGAGGCCACCACGCACCCCGCGGACGCCGACGCGCAGACCACCGCCTACGCCGAGGCGCGGGGCGTGATGTCGGACGACGAGCTGTCCGCGGTGATCTGGGTGGCGATCACCATGAACGCCTTCAACCGGGTCTCGATCATGAGCAAGCACCCGGTGCGCGGCGCGGCCCCGCTCGGTACGGCGTGACCGGCGCCGCCCCCGTCGCCCGGGGCGGCGCCGGGGGCGGGCGGGCCGGTCAGGCGCCGAGCGCCGCGAGGACCACCGCCCTGGCCTCCTCCTGGACCTGCCGGAGGTGGTCGGGTCCGCGGAAGGACTCGGCGTAGATCTTGTAGACGTCCTCGGTGCCCGAGGGACGGGCCGCGAACCAGGCGTGCTCGGTGGCCACCTTGATGCCGCCGATGGCGGCGCCGTTGCCCGGGGCCTTGGTGAGCACGGCGGTGACGGGTTCTCCGGCCAGCGTCTCGGCGGTCACCTGTGCCGGGGAGAGCTTCGCGAGAAGGGCCTTCTCCTCCCGGGAGGCGGGCGCGTCGATACGGGCGTAGGCGGGTTCGCCGAAGCGGTCGGTCAGCCGGGCGTAGTGCTCCGAGGGCGTCCGGCCGGTGACGGCCGTGATCTCGGAGGCGAGCAGGGCCAGGATGATGCCGTCCTTGTCCGTCGTCCACACCGAGCCGTCCCGGCGCAGGAAGGACGCGCCCGCCGACTCCTCGCCGCCGAAACCGAGCGTCCCGTCCAGCAGCCCGTCCACGAACCACTTGAACCCGACCGGCACCTCGACCAGCCGACGGCCGAGGTCGGCGGCGACACGGTCGATCATCGAGGACGACACCAGCGTCTTGCCGATCCCCGTCCCCGCGGGCCACTGCGCCCGGTGGCCGTAGAGGTAGGAGATGGCGACGGCGAGGTAGTGGTTGGGGTTCATCAGCCCCGCGTCCGGCGTGACGATGCCGTGCCGGTCGGCGTCGGCGTCGTTGCCGGTGGCGAGGGTGAAGCGGTCCCGCTGCTCGATGAGCGAGGCCATCGCGTACGGCGACGAGCAGTCCATCCGGATCTGGCCGTCCCAGTCCAGCGTCATGAACCGCCAGGTGGGGTCGGTGTGCGGGTTGACCACCGTCAGGTCGATCCCGTGCTCCTCGGCGATGCGGCCCCAGTAGGCGACGGACGCCCCGCCCAGCGGGTCGGCGCCGATGCGCACCCCGGCCGCCCGGATCGCGTCCAGGTCCAGCACGCTCGGCAGATCGCCGACGTAACGGCCCAGGAAATCGTACCGACCGGTGGTGGCCGCGCCCAGCGCCCGGGCACAGGGGATCCGCCGTACGTCCTTCAGGCCGCCGGTGATGATCTCGTTGGCGCGGTCCTGGATCCAGGAGGTCGCGTCCGAGGCCGCGGGGCCGCCGCTCGGCGGGTTGTACTTGAAGCCCCCGTCGGCGGGCGGGTTGTGCGACGGCGTGACCACCACCCCGTCCCCGAGGCCGGCGGCACGGTCCCGGTTGTGGGTGAGGATCGCGTGCGAGACGGCGGGCGTGGGGGTGTACCCGTCCGCGCTGTCGATCAGCACCGTCACATCGTTGGCGGCGAACACCTCCAGCGCGGTGACCTTCGCGGGCTCCGACAGCGCATGGGTGTCGGCGCCGAGGAACAGGGGGCCGGACACGCCCTGACCGGCCCGGTATTCGCAGATCGCCTGGCTGGTGGCGGCGATGTGGTCCTCGTTGAACGCGCTCGCCAGGGACGACCCGCGATGTCCCGAGGTACCGAACGCCACCCGCTGGGCCGGGTCGGCCGGGTCTGGGTGCAGCGCGTAGTACGCCGTGACCAGCCGGGCCACGTCGACCAGGTCCTCGGGCCGGGCCGGCGTGCCCGCTCGTTCGTGTGGCATGGGTCCGTTCCTCCGCGTCGTCGATCCATCGCTCGGCGTCCCATCTTTCCTCGCCGCGCCCCCGCTCCGCGAGTGGGTCCGGGTCTGGAACTCATCGACTTTGCGTCCGACGGCCCCCGGCCCCCGGCCCTGGTGTCCGGTGTCCGTTGTTCCGGTGTCCGGTGGGCAACGAGCGCTCGGGGCCGGGGCCGGGGTCAGCCAGGGTCCGGTCGGTGTCATGGGCGGAGGTCGGACGGCGGGCGGCTGACGTGCGTGGTGGGACGCGCCCGCGCGCATAGGCGAACCGTGGCGCGCCCAGCGTCGGCCACCGCTCGCGGTTGCGGCTGCCGTCCGCCGCGTCCGGGTCGGCCTCGGTACCGAACCGCGTCACGGCGCGGTAGGGGAGACATGTCCCGGGTGGCGGCGGCGCAGCCACATGCCCCGGGTGGCGCGGACCGGATGGCGGGGGGCACGCGGCCCGGCCAACGGGCTGCCGTCCGAAGGCGGTTCGCATGATCCTCGCGTCAACTGGCTGGCCGACACGGGACCTTGGCCATCACATCCCCGTCAGCGGTACCGCGCCGGAAGCCCCGCGAGGCCGGTGTCCTCCATGATGCGGTCGACGGTCGCGGCCAGGCTGCTGTCGGCGCCGACGACGGTCTCGGCACGGTCGGGCAGAAGATCCATCGGCCGGTACCAGTCGCGCAGTTGGTCCTCGCCCACCGCGTCCGCGATCGGCTTGGTGGCGTGCCGGGCGAGGGTCTCGGCGAACGGTACATGGAGGTAGTAGCCGTGGGTCGGGCCGATGGGGGTCCCCCCGCGCGAGCGGAGCCGAGCGTGGGGGAGGTCGGCGCGCAGCCGGGCGAGCATGTCGCCGTAGTGGTCCGCGTACAGGATGCCCTCCACCACCACGTGGTATCCGGCGTCCAGGGCGTACCGCGCGGTGAGGTCGATCAGGCCGATGTTCGCCGCGCCGGGCCGGTCGCGTTCGCGCAGCACGATGCGGCGCAGATTGTCCTGTCCGACCAGGGCGAGGCCACGGCCGAACCGTTCCCGGAGACCGGCCGCGACGGACGACTTCCCGGAGGCGCTGTTGCCGCGCAGCACGATCAGCCGGGTTTCCTCGGTGCCCACTTCCACGACGGCCACGCTACCGCCGCCCGGCCCGGCCGCCGTCGGCCGGTCAGTTGGCCACGGCCGACGGGCCGCCCGCCGCGCCATGCCCGCCTGCCACGCCGTCCCGCGCTTGGCGAAACCGCTGTCGGCGCCCCGCGCACGCCGCGCTCCCCCGCCCGGCGGCCGGCGGCCGGCGGCCGGCGGCCGACCGCACGGTCACCCGTATGGGGCCGTAGGAGGGAGCCGCCCGGCTGCCCCGGCAGTCGATCGACCTGTACGGGAAGGCCGTGCCTCGCCCGGCTCGGGCGCCACACCCCCGTCCTCGACCCGTCACCCGTCACCCGTCACCTTTCACCTGTCACCTGTCCTCGCTCCCCCGGGGCTTCGGGGCCGGGCGCCCGGATCAGGGAGCCGTGCGGCGCTCGGCGTGCTCGCGGCGCGAGCTGCGCAGCGCGCCGGCCGTCTTCAGCAGCTGGTCGGCCGGTGCGCGCAGCCGGGGATGTGCCAGGACGGTGTTCCGCAGCCCGCGCACGGGGCGGCGCCACAGCCGGTGGGCCGCCGCCACCGGGTGCGGGCGGGTGGCGAACCCCTCCCCCACGCGCAGTTCGCGGGTCTTCAGCCAGTCCTTGTACTCCTTGTCCCCGCGCCCCAGATCCACCAGCGTCACCCCGTGCCGCCCCGCCGCCTCGGTCGTGCGCAGGTGCATCATCAGGCCGGGCGAGTAGTAGTGGAGGTCCGGGTCGTAAGCGGTGAACCAGGCCGCGAGCACCATGCTCGACCTCGGTCCGAAGTGCGCGGCCACCGGCCGGTCACCGGCGTAGAGCACGGACAACACGCCGGTGAAGTGCTCCTCACGGACCCGGAACAGGTGCTCCGTCAGATCGACGATCCACGGCCGCGCGAACCGGTCCATCCGTCCCGTCCTGCGGTACTGGGCGGACTTCCACTCCATGAGCCGCCGCAGCATCCGGGGGTCGCGCTCGTCGAAGACGAACCGCACCTCGCCCACGTCCCGGCCGAGGCGACGCTCCTTCTTCAGTGTCGTCTTGGCCAGTCCCGGGTAGGCGCCGCGCAGCCACTCCGGATAGCCGCCGTCACCGGGTTTCACATCGATCACCGGTGAGGCGAACAGCCCGGTCACATGTCCGGCGAACGGCCGCTGCTCCGCCACGAGGTGGTCGAACTCGAAGATGGAGAGGCCGCAGGCGCGCAGCAGTTCACGGGTGTCCCAGGAGACACCGGGTAGGTGCACGAGCGCCTGGCGGTCGGACAGGCCCAGGCCGATGGCCCGGCCGGTCCCGAGGGCGGTGCGCTCGTAGGGGAGGAAGCCGACGGGCCGTCCGTTCTCGTGCAGCACCGCGACTTTCGCCCCGCCGCGGTGCCGGCCGATGCCCAGCGCGAACTCGGGGGCCAGGAAGGGGTTGGCGTACTCCGGTGACGCGTCCATCGCCCGGTGCCAGGCGCGCAGGTGGGTGTCGGTCAGCTCCTCGGGTCTGTGGATGGTGATGTCCACCTCAGCTCGACCGCCCTTCAGCCCGCCGGGCGCGGGACGTACCGGTGTCGAACCGGGCTGTCGGGACCGGTGCTCGATCTGGTGCACGGCGCATGGATCGCATCGGTGACCTTCCCCCCTGTGACGCGGCGTCCGCGTCCCACCACTTCTCTGGATGTCCGCTGGTCCGGATGTCCGCCGGCGCATGCCGGGTCCGCGGTCGTCGGGCCGTCGCCGCCCCGTATTCCGCATCGTGCCACGAGGATCAAACCTCGCGAATCAGCACGCACACTGTCAAGGGTGCCTGAAGCAGCGGAAGTTCGCGGCCCAAGCGGCGCACCCCGGCACGGCGGCCTACGCGCCCTCCCCGCGCGCACGGGTCCGGTCGGCGGCGCCGCCGGTGGTCCGGACGCCGGTCCGGTGACAAGATCGATGGAAGCCGGGTCGGAAGGGGCATATCGATGCAGTTGCACACCCGTCAGTGGGGCGACGGCGACCGGGTCGCCGTACTCGTCCACGGGATCATGGCGGACCACCGGACCTGGCGCCGCGTCGGACCGGCGCTGGCCGACCAGGGCTACCGGGTGGTCGCGGTGGACCTGCGCGGGCACGGCGCAAGCGGGTGGGGGGAGTACAGCGCCGACAACTGGGCCGACGATCTCGTCGACACCCTCCCGGCCGCCCCGGAGCTGGCGATCGGGCACTCACTGGGCGCGATGGCGCTCGCCGGCGCCGTCGAGCGGCTCGCCCCGGCTCGGGCCGTGTACTGCGACCCGGCATGGGAGATGAGGCCGGAGGCGGGCGCGGGGGCGGCGCGGTTCACGGCCTTCAAACACGCCACCCGGGACACGATCACCCAGCTCAATCCGCGCTGGGAGGAGGCCGACGTGGACGTGGAACTGGCCACGCTCGCGGCCTGGGATCCGAGGACCGCGCACGCGATCGCCGATGTGTACGCGGTCAGCCGGACGCCGGCCCGCCCGGTGGTGCCCTCATTGGTGCTGGCGGCCGATCCGAGCACCCTCGTATCCCCTGACCTACAGGGGCGGTTGACGCGGCGCGGCTTCGAGGTGCGGACGGTCGGCGGGGCCGGGCACACCCTCCACCGCGACGACTTCGACGGCTTCATGACGGCGCTGAGCGGCTGGATCTGAACGCGGCGGAGACGCCAGCCGCGCGCGGAGCAAGCAGCCCCAGCCCCGGGCCTTCGAACCGTGGGGGCGATCGGCCCCGGCGCACGGGCCGTTCGGCGCCTACGGCAGTGGCGGACCGGTCACGGGCCACCGGGGTGAGGCCGCCGCCCGCACCGCCTCGGCCCGGTGCGATCCGAGTGTCCGCGGAGCAGGTCCTCGGATCAGGGCAGCATCGGATCAGGGCAGCAGGTGGTCGAAGGCGACGTTCAGTCGGCGTGGGCCGCGCAGCAGCGCGTTCTCCCGGTAGGGCGGCGGGTCCTCGACGAGACGGGGGTTGTCCAGCCGCCTGGCCAGCTCGGACAGCGCGATCTGGGTCTCCATGCGGGCCAGCGGCGCGCCGAAGCAGATGTGGACGCCGCTGCCGAAGCCGAGGTGCTGGATGTCCCCGCGGTCCGGGTCGAACCGGTCGGGGTGGTGGAAGCGCTCCGGGTCACGGTTGCCGGCGGCGAGGACGAGCCAGATGCGCGAGCCCTTCGGGATCGTCACCCCGCGTATGTCGATGTCCGCGATGCAGGTGCGCTGCGTCACCAACTGCACAGGAGGCTCGTACCGCAGCAGCTCCTCCACGATCTTGACGGACCGGCCCGGGTCGTCGCGCAGCCGGTGCAGGTGCTCCCGGTGACGGAGCAGGGTGAGCATTCCGTTGGTGATCAGGTTCACCGTGGTCTCGTGGCCCGCGATGAGCAGCAGCACCGAGGTGCTGAGCACTTCCATCATCGTCATGGCGCCGTCCGAACCATGACGGGTCACCAGATCGGACAGCATGTCGTCGCGGGGGTCCTTGGCTCGCTGCTCGACCAGCCCGGCCAGATACATGCCGAGCTGCACGCGCGCCTCCTGTCCGACGCGCCGGTCGTCGTCGTTCTCGTGCGCGCGGACGGCCGGGTCCAGGCTCGCGACGATCGGGTCGACCCACGCGCGAAAGCGCGGCTCGTCCTCGCGCGGTACGCCGAGCAGCCGGCAGATCACGGTCACCGGGAACGGGTAGGCGAACTGGTCGACCAGGTCGATCTGCCGGGCATCCCCGAAGCCGTCGATCAGGTCGGTGACGATCTGGACGAGTTCGCCGTGCATCGAGTCCAGCCGCCGCGGCCGGTGCGGCGGGCCGAAGGAGCTGTTGGCGATCCGCCGCAGCCGGTCGTGTTCGGGCGGATCGAGCCGGATGAAGCTCGGCGGCAGTCCCGTCGCCTCCGGCCCGGCCGCCGCGTCGTCGCCGATCGCGGCGAGGTTGGTGGCATCGGAACTGATACGCGGGTCGTGCAGGAGGCTCTCGATGTCCCAGTAGGAGCTGATGACGTAGGGACCGCCGTCCTCCTCGTGCAGGACCGGGGTCTTGCGCAGCTCCTCGTACAGCGGGTACGGGTTGGCGCGGTTGGCGTGATCGGTGATCTGGCGCAGGAGCGAGGCGTGCGTCATGGGGGGGTCCTTGGGCGTGAGAGTGGCGAGGGCGGCGGCCGGGTGCCGGTCAGTGGCGACCCGGGGTGAAGACCAGGCGCCGGTCCGAGGGTGAGTAGCCGGTGAGGGTGACGGACGGGCCGTGCGTCGGCAGCGACGGGTCGGGGAAGTCGGCCGGAACCGGCCCCCGGCCCTCGGGGCGGCGGTCGACGGTCGGGAACTCCACCGGAAACGGCGCGCCCGTCTCGATCATCCGCTGGTAGAACTCCAGCCAGCGGGTGTTGTCGAAGCTGACGGCGGCGATGACCCGGCCCTGGTGGCCGTAGACACCGACGAACCGGCGCTCGGCGAGCGAACCCTGCGTGATCATGATCTCTTCGCCCATGGGCGGCACACCGACCGACTTGATGTTCACACCGAACTGTGCGGACCAGAAGGCCGGCACCCATAGGTGCGGCCGCCGGTCCGCGCCGTGGCTGATCATGTTGTGCGCGGCGACCTGGGCCTGGGCGACGGCGTTGCCCCAGTGCTCCAGGGAGAGGAACTGGTAGCCAAACAGGGCGTGCGGGGAACGGGCGACATCGCCCGCGACGTAGATGTCGTCGGTGACGATGCCCCGGAAGTCGAAGGCGCGGCAGCCCGCGTCGCAGGCGATGCCCCGCGGGCCCGCGCCGAGCCCCGATCCGGTGAGCCATTCCGTGTTGCGGGTCGCACCGAGCGACACGATCACGACGTCCGTCCCGACGACGCTCCCGTCGGACAGCTGGGCAACCCGTACCCGGCCCGCCGAGTCGCCTTCCAAGGCGGTGACCATGACACCGGTGCGCAGATCGACGCCGTTCTCCCGGTGCAGGTCGGCGGCGACCGCGCCGACCACCCCGCCGAGGGCGCCCACCAGGGGCCCGTCGGCCCGTTCCGCCACGGTGACCGCGATGCCCCTCTCCCGGCAGGCGGAGGCGACCTCCGAACCGGCGAAACCGGCGCCGATCACCAGGACCCGGCGCGGCCCGGCCTTCAGCCGCCGGTACAGGCAGGCGGCGTCGTCCCGGGTGCGCAGCACGAAGACGCCGTCGAGCCGGGACTCGTCCTCCTTGGGCCAGGGCCGGGCGCGCACGCCGGTGGCGATCAGCAGCCGGTCGTACTCGACCTCGTCCCCGTCGGCCAGCCGTACCTTTCGGCCCGCCATGTCGAGGCCGGTCGCCGGGACGCCGAGCCGCCATTGCGCGTCGGTCGCGCGGCGGTGGGGCAGCGCGGTGTGGTGCGCGGACGCCTTGCCGAGCAGCACCGCCTTCGACAACGGCGGCCGGTCGTAGGGCTCGTACGGCTCGTCACCGATCAAGGTGAGCGATCCGGCGAAACCCTCCTCGCGCAGCGTCTCGGCGGCCCGCAGCCCCGCGAGCGAGGCGCCGACGACGACGATCCGGCCCTCGCGCCTGAGCCACTCGATGTAGTCAACGGGCATCGCTCGCCTCCGGGGCGGGTCCGGCGGGCGGGTCGGCGAGGCCGTCGAGTCCGTCGGCGGTGATCGCCTGCACGGGGCAGGCGGCGACGGCGCGGGCGAGCCGCTCGCGCTGGTCGTCCGCGGCCCGCGGGTTGTACACGAGCGACTCCTCGCCGTGCATGGTGAACACGTCCGGCGCGAGGAACGCGCACTGGGCGTATCCCTGGCACTTGTTGAGATCGACCACAAGCCTCATGCCGCGTTGCCCTTTCGGCGACCGGGTCCGTCGTGCGCCGCCCGTTCGGTGGCCGCTTCCGGACGGCGGTCGTCTCCCCCTGGCCAGGATGGGAGCGGCGGCGCGGGCTCCGCTCGCCGGGGCCGACCGATCGAGTGACGGACCGCGACTCCGGCACGGGGGCACGGCTTCGGCCCCGGGGCCGCGGCTTCGGCACGAGGGCGCGGCTCCGGCACGGAGGCACGGCCGGGTTCAGGTCGCCGCAGCCACGGACGGCTGGGGGCGGTTGCTGACGACGAGGATGTAGCCGCTGAGGACCAGCGACCACGCCGGGAACACCAGCTCGACCCAGGGGACGTTCGAGGAGATGAAGAGCAGGATGAGCGTGGTGAGGAAGCCCAGCAGGGTCAGCCAGCGCGGCAGCACGCCGCGGCGGTACCCGAGCACCGACAGCGAGCAGGTGAAGACGGCCGCCATGCGCATCGCGTATCCGGTCATCAGGGTGTACGCGAGATGGCTGCCGAAGGCCAAGGTCGGCGGGCCCGACACCGTACCGGGGGTGCGCACGATGTCCAGTGCGGCGTCGGCCGCCGCTGCCGCCCCGAACAGGGTGGCGACGAAGAGCAGGCCGCTGCCGAGGAAGACGGTGGCGAGGA
Organism: Streptomyces sp. NPDC004752; assembly: GCF_053601275.1. Classification (NCBI taxonomy): domain Bacteria; kingdom Bacillati; phylum Actinomycetota; class Actinomycetes; order Kitasatosporales; family Streptomycetaceae; genus Streptomyces; species Streptomyces sp. NPDC004752. The sequence continues at coordinate 13,794 of NZ_JBSGBN010000111.1, forward strand.
ACCGGTCCTCGGCCTCGCCCAGGTGGCTGCGTACGACACCGGCGAACCAGAGGAAGAAGATGCCGGCGAACGGCACGAGCGCGAGCGCCGTGTGCACCGCGTCGTGACTCGCCGAGTCGGTGAAGCCGACGGCGGTGGCCGCGTCGACGCCCTCGGGGATGCCGATCCGGATGAGGACGATCGCCGCGGCGAGCAGTAGCGCGAAGACGACCCCGGCGAGCCCGGCGGCCCGTGGGGTCTGCAGTGCCCGCTCCCCCGACGCCGTTGTCTGCATGGGCGGCTCGCTTCCTCTGCGGCGGCTGATGCCACCAGCAAGCCGCCTTCCGCCCCCCGCCGCCACCGGAACACGTCCGAACGGCACACCCGGCGACCCGCCCGGGACTGCGGTGTCCCCCGGGAGGAGGGGCGGCCTGCGCCCCGGCACCCCCGGAGGGAGGGAGATCAGTCCTCGGTCCAGCCGTGTTTCTTGGCGAACTGGAGGAACTCGCGGCGGATCTGCACGATCTGCTGCCCCGTCAGGGTCGGCGCCGTCTGGAGCAGCAGCTCCGTGATCTCGTTGGTGAACTCGACCGTCTGCAGTACGTCGCAGAGCGTATCGTCACCGACGGACCCCGACGCGGACCCGGCCCGTGCCGTCGCCCCCGGTGCCAGCCGGATCGACGACGCCTTGGGGCCCCGCTCGCCCTCCTCGATCTCGAACTCGACCGCGAGTCCGGTACGCACCATGGACTCGGGGATAAGAAGGTCGTTCACATGCAGAAAGACGTCCTCGTCCCCGTGTTCCGGGGCGATGAACCCGTATCCGCGAACGCTGTCGAACCTCACCACACGGCCTGCTGACACACCAACCCCCAGACAACCCGGGCCACCTGCCCGAACGAAGGCGCCCGATTTTAGCAGCCGCCCCGAGCCCCTTCATCCGGGCGGGGCATGCGGCTCACAACGCCCGCCACGGCGACGGCGGTCGGCGCGGCCCGGCGGTGGCAGGGAAGGCCGTCGGCACGGCGAGCGCGCAGGCCGTAGGCCAGGTACCGCAGAGGGCCGCAAAGCACCGGATCCGCGTCGGCACCGTACGCAGGACCGCTGCGTATCCGTCGGCCCATGACCGGCCGGCGGGCAGCGGATTCGGCGGGCGGGCTTGTTGAACGATCTCCCTCCGGGAGAGACTTCTACAACCATGTAGATTGCAGGTGTCGCCGGTACGCCGTGCCGGTCGGCTCCGCCACCGGGAGGGCTTTTCTGATGTTCGGCTTGAGCGAACTGGCCATGATCCTCATCGTCGTCATCGTGGTCCTTGGCATCAAGAAACTGCCCGAACTGACGCGTTCGGCGGGCAAGGCGGCCCGGATCTTCAAGAGCGAGGCCAAGGCCCTCAAGGAACAGGACGCGCCGAGCGGCTCGTCCGCCGCGGGTGGCGCGGTCACCGGCACCGTGGTCGACCGGGACGGCTCGCCCCGCGCCTGACGGTACGGGCGCACGGTCACGCGGGCGCGTCAGGCGCCGACCGCCCGGCCCGCCCTGGCCCAGTTGGCGTGGAGCTTGTCGAGGTATGCCTGGGCCTGGCCGCCGGGCGGCGTACCCCGGGCGAAGGCCAGCATGTTGCCGGCGCCCGTGTTGTAGCCCAGGGCCAGCAGCTCGCTCCTGTCGTAGGAGGCGGGCCACTGGGCGGGGAGCCGGGCGCCCAGATCGTGCAGGTACCACGCCTCGGCCTCTATCGCGAGGTCCCGGTCGTCGGGCAGCTCCTCCCATCGGCGGCCCGCGAAGTCCCGGCCCTGCTTGACCTCGTCGAAGGCGGCGCGGTGCATGTTCGCGATGCCGAAGGAGGCGTCCGGCTTGTACTTCTGCCAGGCCCGCTCCAGGCTCGGATCGTGCGGCTTGTACGCCTCGTTGTAGAGGATCGCCATCAGCAGCTGGGCGCTGACGCGGGTGCGTCGGGCCCAGTCGCGGACCTGGGGAGCGTAGTCGGCGGGGTCGTAGGAGGACGCCGCCGCCGCGGACGCGGTGGCCGAGGGTCGGCCGGTCGGCTCGGGCGAGGGGGTGGCGGACGACCCCGCGGGCGGCGGGGCGTCGCCCTGCGGGGTGTTGGCGGCGCGCACGATGACGTACACCGCGAGGGCGAAGACCAGCACGGGCAGCCAGCGCCAGCGTCTCGGCACCCGGGAATCGGACATGTCCCGTCCTCTCTCGCGTCCTTCCCTCGACACCAGCACCCTTGTACCCCACCGGGACTAAGACCGACGTGAGGCTGTGCCGCGCGGCCCCGGACCTCTCCCGCCGCGCCGCGCTGCCGCGGCGGGCCGGCCGGTCACTCCTCCTCGTAATAGTTGTTGACCACGACCTCGGGTTCGTCGTCGGAGAGGGCCTCGTTCAGCAGGGCGCCGCCGACCAGGCCCGCCGCGCCCGCGCCGATGAGCGCGCCGGTGCCGAAGCGGCGTCCGCCCTGCTGCTGTTGGTCGCCGTGCGGGGCCGGGTAGCCCTGCTGCGGATACCCCTGCTGCCCATGGCCGGGCTGCGGATAGCCCTGCTGCATCGGCTGTGGGTAGCCCTGCTGCATCGGCTGCGGATGCCCCGGCTGGGGCGGCGTGTAGAACGGCGGCGCCGTGGTCTGCACCCGCTGCGCGCAGCCGCCGCACACCTGGACCGGGCGCGGCACGCCCCACTGCGGGGACCAGGTCACCATCGTCGCGCCGGGGCCGTGGTCGGGGTCGAAGAAGCAGGTCACGGGGGAACTCCCTGGGGGGTGCGGTGAGCCGGGGTATACCGGGGCGGGTGTCGCGACGAGGGTCGGTGTCGGCGCCACGGGTGCCGCTGTCGGCGCCACGAACGCGGGCGGCGGCGCCACGGACGCGGGCGGAGCGGTAACGGGCGGCGGCTCGGGCGCCGGCGTGCTCGCCTTCGGCGGGGTGATGGGAGCCGGGCCGGGGTTCAGGGTGGGGTCCGGGGCGGGGTCCGGCTCGCGCAGGACGTCCACGCCGTAGTCGGCGGCGATGCCCGCGAGCCCGGTGGCGTACCCCTGCCCGACCGCGCGGAACTTCCATTCCGCGCCGTGCCGGTACAGCTCGCCGAAGACCAGCGCGGTCTCGTTCACCAGGCTGCCGGCCGCGAGGTCGTAGCGGGTCAGCTCGGCTCCGCCGTGCCGGTCGAGCACGCGGATGTGCGCCCGGTGGACCTGCCCGAAGGACTGGCCGCGGGCCGCGCCCTCGTAGAGGGAGACCGGGAAGACGATCTTCGCGACATCCGCCGGGACACCGTCGAGGTCGACCTGGATCTGCTGGTCGTCCGCGCCCACCGGGGCGCCACCACCACCGTGCCGGACCGAACCGTCGGGGCTGCTCGGATTGTTGAAGAAGACGAAGTGCTCATCGGACAGCACCTGGCCCGACCCGTCGCACAGCAGCGCGCTGGCGTCCAGGTCATGGCCCGTGCTCGCCTGCCAGCCCAGGCCGATCGTCACCGCGGTCAGGCCCGGGGCCAGTCGGCCCAGTGCCACGTTGCCGCCCTTGGTCAGGGGCACACTCATGCACGTCCTCCGCTGCCGCTTCCGCGTACCGTGTTCGTCGTGATCAACGGGAGCCCGGCCCTTACAGTTCCCCGATTGCGCAATGCGTGAAGTAGTCGCATGCGTCCGGATCAGAGGTGGCCGACGATGGTGGGCAGCAGGTCCTGGAAGGTCCGGCCGGCTGCGGGCTCCCCGATGGCCTTCATCTGCCAGCCGTCCGTCCCTCGGTACAGCTTGGCCATGATCTGCGCGGTGTACGTGCCGCCGCCGCTGAGGGTGTAACGGGCCAGTTCCTGCCCGGTGTTCTCGTCGAGGAGCCGACAGAACGCGTTCTGTACCTCGGCGAAGGTCTGTCCGGTGAACGAGTTGACCGTGAAGACGATCTGGTCGACGTGCACGGGGACGCGGGCGAGGTCGACGAGGATGACCTCGTCGTCGCCGCCGGCGCCGCTGCCGCCGGTGAGGTTGTCGCCCAGGTGCCGCACGGATCCGTCGTCACTGGTCAGATGCTGGAAGAAGGCGACGTCGGCGAGCTGCCCGGCGGCGAAGAGCAGCGCCGAGGCGTCCAGGTCGATGTCCCGGGAACCGGCCAGCTTGGCCAGGAACCCCTTGCGCTGGGCGGCCTGCCAGCCGAGCCCCATCCGGACGGCGCTGAGCGCGGTGCCGTCGGGCTTGCTCAGACTGATCTGCTGACCCTTGCTCAGATTGACCGACATGCGTCGTCTCGCTTTCTTTCGCTGGGTGTTCGAGGGATGCCTACGGGTCGAGGGATTCGGGCAGGCGGCGGCGCAGATAGGGCAGGACGCCGCGTTCCAGAAGCGCCTCGTGCCACCGCCGCCTGGCCTGCTCGATGTGGGCTGCGTGGGCTGCGCTCACCGGCCCGGGCGTTCCGGTCGGGCCACCGGCCCGGTCCGGGAGCGCCCGGGGCAGCGTCGACAGGCCGAGCGCGGCGGCGGCCACCGCGACCACGGCGAGCGTCCAGCCCGCCGAGCGGACCGAGCCGGCGAACCGGACGGCCGTCTCGGCGCGGAGCAGCCCGTAGCCGATGAACAGGAGAACGGCCGCGGAGACGGCGGAGATCAAGGGCAGCAGAGCGGCCGGCGGCAGCCCGGAACCGGCGGCGGGTGGGCGGCCTTCGGTCCGGGAAGTCCGGCGGGCGGCCGTGGCGCGGGCGGCCGCATAGGCGCGGTACTCGCCAGGGGCCGCGGCGACGATCTCGGCGTCGGCCGCAAGCGCCCACGCTCGCAGCCGGGTCGCGGCCCTGCCGGTGGGATCGGCGCTCAGGGCCGAGCGGATCTCCGCGGTGCCCAGGGCCGAGCGGAGCACCCGCTCGAAGTCCGCCCGGTCTGCCGGGCCCAGGCCCGACACGCCGCTCACCCACTCCCCCGACCGGCAGGAGGGCCCGCTCGACGCGGGCCCTGGGCCGGCGATGCCGGCGGGTGAGGGCCCGGGGCGCGGCCCTCACCCGGGTCTTCGGTGTGCCTCGCCCCCTCAGACATCGACTCCGAAGTCGGCGGCGATGCCCGCGAGGCCCGAGGCGTACCCCTGGCCGACCGCGCGGAACTTCCACTCGGCGCCGTTGCGATACAGCTCGCCGAAGACCATCGCCGTCTCGGTCGACGCGTCCTCGGACAGGTCGTAACGGGCGATCTCGGCGCCGCCCGCCTGGTTCACCACGCGGATGAAGGCGTTGCGGACCTGCCCGAAGCTCTGACCGCGCGACTCGGCGTCATGGATCGACACCGGGAAGACGATCCGCTCGACCTCGGCAGGCACGGCGGCCAGGTCGACCTTGATGGACTCGTCGTCGCCCTCCCCCTCACCGGTGAGGTTGTCGCCGGTGTGCTCCACCGAACCGTCCGGGCTCTTGAGGTTGTTGTAGAAGACGAAGTGCTGGCTCGAGGGGACCTTGCCCGCCGAGGTCAGCAGCAGCGCGGACGCGTCCAGGTCGAAGTCGGACCCGGTGGTGGTCCGTACGTCCCAGCCCAGCCCCACCAGCACCGCGCTCAGGCCCGGCGCCTCCTTGCTCAGCGAGACGTTGCCGCCCTTGGCCAGGGAAACACCCATGGTTCATTCCTCCACACACGTTCTCGACTCGGGTCTGTGTTACGGCCCGAGCTAGAATCTACAGCACTGTAGAAGTAATCGCGGAGCGGGCGCGTGCGGAGGTGACCGAATGCGCCACACGGCTCCACGGCGGGCCGGGGACGTCTGGTGACGCGGCGCCACCGGCGGTATCGGGCCACGGGCACGCGTTCCGAGCGGGTCGGGGCCCTTGGCTCTATACGATGTGACGCCCCCGGCGCGAGAAGCCGGGCGGGCGCAGCAGAAGGGAGACAGCGCGTGACGAAGCCGGATCCGCGCCGTCCGCGCCGGGCACAGGGCGCGTTGGAGACACAGGTGCTCGTGGCACTCCACGAGGCCGGCGGCCCGGTGACCGCGGGCTGGGTGCAGGACCATCTGGCCGCCGACCTCGCCTACACCACCGTGATGACGGTGCTGGCCCGGCTGCTGGCGAAGGACGCCGTCACCCGCCGGCGCGAAGGCCGCTCGTTCGTGTGGCTGCCCGCCGCGGACGGGGCCGGTCTCGCCGCACTGAAGATGCACAAGGTCCTGGACGGCGAGCGGGACCGCAGGGCGGTGCTGGCCAGCTTCGTCACCACCCTGCCACAGGACGACGAGCAGTTGCTGCGCGAGCTGCTGGACCAGGCCGGCGACGAGGACTGACCGCATGGGGATCTTCGTCTTCCTCCCGCTGGTGCTGCCGCTGACCGCCTGGCCGATCGCACGGCTGGCCGAGCAGCGCCTCCATCCCCGGACCGCGACGCTGCTGCTGACCGGCGTCTCCTCCGTCATGGCCCTGTGCAGCACCGTGTGTCTGGTGCTGCTGATGGTGGTCGGCACCGCGCAACTGCCCGGCAATCCGCTGCCGGACGGCTGGTCGGACTCCGAGGTGCGGGAGAGCGTCCCACGCCACGAGATCGTCGGCAAGGCCGCGATTCCCGCGCTGGTCGCGGTGGTCGGCGGGGCGCTGCGCACCCTGCTGCACGACCACCGGTTACGGCGCCGCGCCCACCAGGCCCTGGCGGGACTGCCGCGTACGGAGGTGGCGGTGCTGCCCGATACCGAGCCGTACGCCTACGCGCTGCCGGGCGGCCCGCGCGATCGCATCGTCGTCTCGACGGGCATGCTCGCCCGCCTCGCCCCGCGGGAGCGCCGGGCTCTGTTCGCCCACGAGCGCACCCACCTGGCGGCCGGCCACCACCGCCAGCTGCTGCTGGTCCGGCTGGCCGCGTGTGCCAACCCCTTCCTGTGGCCACTGCGGAAGGCCGTGGCCTATACGACCGAGCGCTGGGCGGACGAGGCGGCGGCCCAGGCCGTCGGCAGCCGCCGGGCCGTCGCCCGGGCGATCGGCAAGGCGGCGCTGGTCACACATGGCACACCCGCGACAGTGTTTGCGGCGTTTGCAGCGTTTGACACGTTTACCGCGTTCGCGGCTCCGGGTCCGCTCCCCCGCCGGGTCGCGGCCCTGCTCGGTCCGGCCCCCGCCGTGCGCCCCTGGCCGCCCATCTTCACCGCCGTGGGCCTGGCGCTGTGGACCGCCGCGACCGGGGCGCTCCTGTCGGCGATGTTCTCGGCCAACGCGACGGTCACGTTGCTGCTGCTCCTGCACGCGGCCACGCCCCTGTGACACGGATCCACCCGGGGCGGACGGGCGCGCCACCCGTCCGCCCCGGTGGCATCCGGCCGCAGGGGTCCGCTCACAGGTCGAACTCGTGGGGCGGCAGCCCCAGCGTGAAGCATGCCTCCCGGACCACGGCGCGCTCGGTGGCGTCGAAGTCGCCGTCGGCGCCGCCGATGACGATGCCGATCTGGATCACCGCGCGGGCCTCGGCGGGCTTCTTCTTCGCCTTGGCGATCTCCTGGAGCACGCCGACCTTGCCGAAGTCGAAGTCGGCGGTCAGCTTGTCCAGGTTCTCCTCGAAACGGCGCCGCAGGTCGTCCGCGGGGAAGTTCTGCAGCACCTCGTTGCTGAAGATGAGCTGGGCGACGCGCTGCCGCTCGGCCGGGTCGATCTTCCCGTCGGCCGCGGCCACCAGGGCGCACATCGCCATGCTCGCGTCGCGGAACGCGCCGCTCTTCAGGTCGTTCTTCTTCGCCACCAGCTGATTCTGCATCTGCGACGCCGAGTCCTTGATGCGGTCCCACAGGGCCATGTCGACTTCCCTTGCTCCGGGGCCGCCGCATCGCGCACGAAGCCGCACCGGCAGGCCGCCTACTTCTACAGTGCTGTAGAAGATAGCAGCAGGCGACCGCGCTGCGTGCTGTGCTCGGTCCGGGCTCAGCGCACGGCCCGATCACCCCGTTCCGCCATCCGCGCCTCCTCGATACGGCCGAGCAGGAACGGAATCATCCCCCGCTCCAGCAGGGCGAGTTCCCAGGCCGCACGCGCCGCGGCCACGTCGGGGTCGGGGGCGGGGGCGAGGTCGGGGTCGGGGTCGGGGTCGGCCAGGGCGCCGTACTCGTCGCCGGAGCGATTGCGGACCGCCGTCACCGACAGCCAGATCAGATCGCCGATCGCCGCCCCGGCGGCCACCGCGGCGGCGAGGAGCCCCGCCGTGGTCAGGCCGTCGCCGACGTAGGGACGGCCGCCGACGGCGCGCAGGCCGTACCCGGACAGCAGGAAGACGGCGGCGGCCACGGCCGACAGGCTCGGCACGACGACCGCGAACAGGGCCAGGACCCCGCCCGCGCGGCGCGGCGGCGCCGCCTCCTCCCCCTCGGTCCGCGCGTGGCTGCCGTACCCCGCGGCCGCCGATCTCGCAGCGAGGTAGTCCTGGTACTCGACGGCCGCCGCGGCCGTGATGGCCGTACGGGCCGACGACGCCCGCGCACGCAGCCGCTCCCGGTCGAGCGTCGCGCCGGAGCGTTCCAGCGCCTGAGCGATCTGCCCGGAGCCCAGGGCCTGAGCGAGCAGCCGCTCGAACACGACACCGATCTCCGTACCCGACGGCGCGGGATCCGACATGTGTCCCCCCGAAGTGTGAAGGCCGGCGACGCTCGCGACCCATGCGGCCGCCCCTGCCGAACTGTGGTTGAGGAGTGGCGAGTCTAATGGTTCCCGAATTGCGCAACCTTTTAAGACTCGTCAGAGGACGACCACGTCGGGCCGTCGCCTCGGCGCGCCACTTGCGCAAACCGAGGGAGGAGGCGCAGCGACAGGCCGTCACCGACCACGAAGCCTTCATACTCCAAGGGGGTAACTTCGAGCGCAGTCGGGCCGCCGTCCGGGCGACCGTGAGCCCGGGAGGGCACCCTGCGCACGGGACCGCGGATCAGCACACGGGACCGCGGATCAGCGTCTGCACCGCCGCGCTCACCGCGGCCTTCGGCGGCGCCCACGGACTCGGCGGCGCCCACGGCGAGGCCGCCGCCGAGTCCGACCGGGCGGCCCGCCCGCACCAGCGCGGCAACGACCCGGCACAGCAGCGCCACGAGCCCGCGCCGTCCGGCGGCCCGCGCGCCTCGCAGGCCGGTTGCACGCCCTGCGGACCCCACGGTCGAGCCGGGCACGAGCGAAAGCCTCCGGCCCCCGTCGAGCTGCCGAAGGCGACGGGATATCGCGTCCTCGCCGACTTCACCCCCGGCGGCGACGGGGTGGCCCTCGGCGCCGATCTCACGGCCACCGGACCAGGAGACGCCGGCGCGGACCCCGGCCCCGAGCCGCACCGCCCGGGTCTAGTACGAGGTGACGCTGCGCGGCGATCTCGTACGGGCGGGCCGAGCAAGCCGCGGCCGCAGGTGGCCGAGGCCGGCAGGCCGGTAGGCGACTCGTACACGACCCGTATACGACCCGTACGCGATCTCCAGCGCCGTCCGGAGGCGTACGGCCACCTCGTCCCGCCACGGTCCGGCGACCTCGCCCATCCGTATGAGCATCCGAACGGCGAGCCCAAAGGGGCGGCAGGACCCGGGGCGAGCCGGAGATCTCCTGCACGGCGACGGCGGCGAGCGCCGGGCCTACCGGCTCCTGCCGGACTTCCGACACGCCGGAGCGGTCCGGACCGCGGCGTCCACGGTGACGGTCGGGGCCGACGAGGCCGGATCGGCAACGGCGCGGCCGGATCGGGAACGGCCCGGACCGGGGCGACGGCAGAGCACCGGCGCTGATCCCGGGCTCCCGGCCCGCCCCGGCGGGCGAAGGATGGCCGAGCGCCCCAGGGTGGGGCACGCTGGATGACATGGGTGACCGGCAGGGCGCCTCGGGTTTCCGGCAGCCATGGCAGTCGGGTCAGGCGCTGCTGCTCCTTCCGCTCGCCCTCATCGCCGTGATCACCACGGTGGAGGTCCACTCACCCGAGGACTTCCATCTGGCCTCCGCGCTGGTCATCGCCCCGGCGCTCACCGCGTCGTTCGCCGGTCCACGGACGACGGCGGCGGTCGGGGCGCTGGCCGTGGTGGCACAGAGCCTCATCGGGCTCCTGCGCGGCGAGCTGGCCACCGCCAACCGCATCGTGCAGCTCATCACCCTCTCCGTGCTGTCCGTGCTGGTCGTGATCTACTGCGCGATCCGGGACCGGCGGCACGCCCAGCTGGTCCGGGCCCGCTCCGTGGCCGAGGCCGCCCAGCACGTCCTGATGTGGCCGCTGCCGGAGCGGATGGGGCTGGTGCGGATCGCCTCGCGGTACCTGGCGGCCGAGGAGGAGGCCCAGATCGGCGGAGACCTGTACGCGGCCACCCGCGCGTTCGGCGGGGTACGCGTGCTGATCGGTGACGTGCGCGGCAAGGGGCTGTCCGCGATCGGGGAGGCGGCCGCCCTGCTGGGCGGCTTCCGCGAGGCCGCCCATCGGCGCCCCCTGCTGACGGACCTGGCCGAGTCCCTGGAGCAGAGTGTCCAGCGCCACGCGGCCGACTTCGAACCGCCCGAGGAGGCGGGCGAGCGCTTCGCCACCGCCCTGCTGGTGGAGATCCCCGACGGATACCCGGTCGTCCGGATGGCCACCTGCGGCCACCCGCCGCCCCTGCTGCTCTGCCAGGGGCGCACGGTCACCGTCCCGACCCTGCGTCCCTCGCCGCCCCTGGGGGTCCGCGGAGGCGGACTGGGGCCCGCACCGGCCGACCGCGAGCTGGACGAGTTCCCCTTCGAGCCGGGCGACACCCTGCTGCTCTACACCGACGGCGTCATCGAGGCCCGCGACGCCGACGGCCGCTTCTACCCGCTGGCCGAACGCGTGGCCCGGTGGTGCGACGCCCCGCCGGACACCCTCGTCCAGCATGTGCAGCGCGATCTGGTCGCCCACACCGGCGGGCGGCTGGACGACGACGCCGCCGTGGTCGCCCTGCACCGCACCTCCACGGCCCGGGGGCGGCACCACGTCCAGGTCATCGACACGGGCGCGTTCCGCCAGGACCCGGGACCCGCGACCCGCTGACCGGGACCGCGCCCGCCGCGGCGCCCGGCGGGCACCGCGGGAGCGGTCTCGGAGTGCGCGCGCACCAGGCCGTACAGCCGGCTCCCGGGACCGACCTCGACCAGCACGGCCATCCTCCCCGGCAGGGTCCGTCGGTCGGCCGGCCGTGGAGGCGGACGCGTACGGAACGGGGCCGGGACCCGCCGGGTCCCGGCCCCGGGGGTCACGGCCCCGCCGGGTCACGGCTTGCGGGCCACCGCTCCGTACATCGCGATGTCCTCGTCGCGGATGCCCTGCTCGCCCGTGCCGTCCGGATGCCACTTGTGGACCTGGACGATGCCCGGCTCGACCAGGTCGAGGCCCTCGAAGAACGCGTGGGCCTCGTCGATGGTGCGCAGCCGCATCGGCATGTTGCGGGCCGCGTACTCGCGGGCGACGCGGCCCACCTCCTGGGGCGCGAACTCGGCGGTGGCGATGGACATCGCCAGGTAGCTGCCGGAGGGCAGCGGCTCCAGGAGGCGGCGCACGACGCCGACCGGGTCGTCCTCGTCGAGCATGAAGTGGACGATGGCGATCACCGTGAGCGCCACCGGCTTGCCGAGGTCGAGGGTCTCGCGCAGCTCGGGGGCGTCCAGGATGGCGGCCGGGTCGCGGAAGTCGGCCTCGATGTACGACGTCCTGCCCTCGGGGGCGCTGGCCAGCAGCCCCTGGGAGAGGGTGAGGACGATCGGGTCGTTGTCCACGTAGACGACGCGCGAGTCCGGGGCCACCGCCTGGGCGATCTCGTGCAGGTTCGGCGAGGTGGGGACGCCGGTGCCGACGTCCAGGAACTGGCGCATGCCCGCCTCCTCGGCGAGCCAGCGCACGGCCCGGTTCATCCAGTCCCGGTTGGCACGCATATGGATGGGCAGGGCGGGCCACTCCTGCGCCATGGCGTCGCCCGCCTCCTTGTCCGCGGGATAGAAGTCCTTTCCGCCCAGGATGTAGTCATAGATCCGCGCGGAGTGGGCGTTCTCGGTGTCGATACGGTCGGCCGGCCATCCGTTGTCGGGCAACGCCGTGTCTCCTCTTCGAGTCGGGGATGCAGCAGGGTTCGGTGGAACAAGCAGCTATAACAAGACGGTTCACAGACGGTTCACAGGAGGAAGTCGGCGTCACCCGACTTCACACCCGTCAGGAAGCTGGTCATTTCCCGGGGGGTGAAAACCAGCGCCGGGCCGTCGGGGTCGGTCGACTGGCGCACGGCGACGCGCCCGTCGGCGAGCTTCTTCACTTCCACGCAGGCGCCGCCGGCGTCGTCGCTCCACGGCTTGGTCCAGCCGCGCGCGCCGAGTTCCCGGGATCGCATGCCGTTGTGTATGGGGTGGTGCACGTCAAAGCTCCTTGCGTATCGCACCGAGGACGGCCTCGGTCTTGCTGGCGGGCGCCGCCTGGGCGCCCAACCGGTCCAGGGACTCTCGGTACACCACGACGTCGTCGCTCCTGTCCAGGTAGACGGCGCCGACCAGGCCGTTGAGGTAGACGATGTCGGGGAGTTCGGGTGCCCGGAACCGGAAGATGTGGTAGGCCCCGGCCCGCATGGCGGGATGCGGGCCGTTGGCGAACGGCATGATCTGCAGGGTCACCTGCGGCAGCCGGTTGACCTCGATCAGATGGTCGATCTGCGCGCGCATCACGGCGGAGCCGCCGACGGGCCAGCGCAGCACCGTCTCGTCCATCACGACCCACACCCGCGGCGGCTCCTCACGCGTGAGAAGTTCCTGACGGCGCATGCGCAGCGCGACCCGCCGCTCCGTGGCCTGCGCCGACGCGTGCGGATTGCCGGCGCCCAGCAGGGCGCGCGCGTACTGCGGGGTCTGGAGCAGCCCGTGGACGAACTCGTTCTCGTACGCGCGGATCTGCAGCGCGGCCTGCTCCAGGCTCAGATACGCGGCGAACCAGTCCGGCATGACGTCGCGGTACGTGTGCCACCAGCCGCGCTTGTTGGCCTCGCGCACAGACTGCAGGAAGGTGTCTATCTCCTGCTGGTCCCGCACGCCGTAGGTCTGCAGCAGCTTCTCGGCGTCGGCGAGGCGCAGCCGGGCCACCTTGGCGGCCTCCATCCGGCGGATGGTGGAGTGGCTGACTCCGATGGCCTCGCCCGCCTGCTCGTAGGTCAGACCGGCCCGGTTGCGCAGTTCCTCCAGCTGCCGGCCGAGGATCATGCGAAGGACGGAAGGGGCGCCGCCCCAGTCGGTCTCAGCGGTCACGCTTGCCCCCTCGCACCAGGTTCCCGGGTCACCGTCTCACGCGGTCGAATCCCGCGCCGCATTCGATCACTTGTTGACGGAAGCAGCATGCACGTGACTACTTGCAAATTTCAACTTGCCGGTTGCGAGCAGATGTTGGCAGATGTCACAGTGGACTCACTGACCCGGCTCACCTGATGAGCAGGTGAGACAGCCCAGTTGGGGGAGACTGGGCTGCAATCGGGCGCCGCAGGGCGTGGGTTGTCGCCCGTTCGTCCCGTGCGGCCGACCGATGCGAGACCGACAACCTCCCACTTCAGCAGGGCCGGACGAAAGGCGTACGGCGATGACTCCGCCCTCCCTCCCCCAGCCACTGGACCGACTGCCCGACGACCGGCACCCCGGCGCGCCTGCGGGAACTCGGCGGCCCATGCCGCTGCCGGGCGGCGACAAGTCCGCGAGCCCGCACGCGGCCCAGTGGCCGCACCGCTCGCCGCAGTCGGCGAGCCCCACCCGACCACCCGGAGGCGAGCATTCCGGTCGACTCCCTGGGCCTGACGGCCTCGACCCGCTCGCCTCCGGGGCTCAACCGCCCCACCGTGTCCACGCGTTCGACCTGCCTGCCACCCCGACATCGGTCGGCGCGGCCCGTAGGGCCGTGCGCGCGCTGCTGACCAGGTGGGGCACCGATGACGAGGTACGGGACAACGCAGTCATCGTGACCTCCGAGTTGGTCACCAACGCGGTCACACACTCGGCCAGCGAACGGATCGCCTGCCGACTGCACAGCACGGCGGACCGGCTCCGCATCGAGGTCGAGGACCAGAACCGTGCCGCCGCGCTGCCGACGCCCCGGCAGCCGGACCCGGACGACCAGAGCGGACGTGGACTCCTCCTGGTCGCGGCGCTCAGCCGCGACTGGGGGGTCACCGGCACCCGCCGGTCCGCACGCGTCGTGTGGGCCGAGCTGGCGACGGCCCCGGACGCCGCCCCGTCGTCGGTCCCCCATCCCGACCGGCTCACCCCCCACTCGGCCGAAGGACGCCCAGCCCATGCACCACTGTTCACCAAACCCTGACCCGCGCGTACGGCACCGTGCCCGCCCGGCCGCCCTGTCGTGCGGCCCGGACCGCGACGCGGCACCTCACTGCTCGGCCGACCCGTCCTGGACGCGGACGCGCCCCAAGCCGGAGCCCGGCCGCCCGACCGTCACACCGTGAACCGGCGCGCGGCGCAGACGCCGTGAGCCGCGCAGACGCCGTGAGCCGCGCAGACGCCGTGAGCCGCGACGACGCCGTGAGCCGCGACGACCGCTCGGCGCGCGGACGCTCCCGAGCCGTCACCGGTGCGGGGCCACCTCCGTGAGCCACTCCGTCAGAAGCGTGTTGATCCGCTCGGGGCGCTCCTGCTGAATCCAGTGGCCGCAGCCGTCGAGAAGGTGGGAGGCGGTCAGGCCGGGCAGGGTAGTGGGGTACGCCTCGATCGCGTCGGCGAGCCAGGTGGTGGAGGCGTCCAGACTGCCACCGACGAACAGCGAGGGCTGGATGACGGGGGCGCCGTGGAAGTCGGCGAGGTCGGCCCAGTCCCGGTCCATGGTGCGGTAGCGGTTCAGCGCGCCGGTCAGCCCGGTACGCTCGAACTCCGCCGCGTAGACGTCGAGTTCCTCCTCCCCCAGCCAGGCGGGCAGGCGACCGGAGGGGAACCGGTCGCGCAGTCTTGCGCCCGCGCCGACGAAGTGCGGATCCGGCGCCCCGGGCGCGGGCATGGTGTCGGCGGACAGGGCCGCGTAGAAGCCCGCGAGCCAGCCGCGCACATCGGGTTCGATCTCCGCCTCCGCGCGGCCCGGCTCCTGGAAGTAGGAGACGTAGAACTCCTCGGGGCCGCCCATCGCCGCGAACACCTCGCTGGGCCTCGGGCCGCCGGGCGGGGTGTAGGGCACACCCAGCAAGCCCACGGCACCGAAGACGTCGGGCCGGACCAGAGCCGAGGTCGCGGCGATGGTGGCGCCCCAGTCGTGTCCGACGATCACCGCGGACCGCTCGCCCAGCGCCTCCACCACGGCGACGTTGTCCGCCACCAGTTCGAGCATCCGGTACGCGTCGACCTCGGCGGGTCTGGAGGAGCGGCCGTAACCGCGTACATCAAGGGCGACGGCCCGGTAGCCGGCGGCGGCCAGCGCGGGCAGCTGGCGGCGCCACGAATACCAGGACTCCGGGAATCCATGTACGAGGAGCACCAGCGGCCCGGTTCCCTGTTCCACCAGATGGGTCCGGCCGGCCGGGGACGGCACCAGCCGGTGGACGGGGTCCGAAGCGGTGATCTGCGACATCGTTCCTCCCAGACGATCGGGGCTGCTGGGGCGATCATGCGGGAGGCGGGGCCGCGCCACCGAGCGATGTTGCCGTTTCGGCAAGCTCCGCAAAGGGGCCGGGCTACCGGCCCACCCCGGCACCACCATCACTCCCGTCACCGGGCCCTGCTGGGCTTCATCGCCGAATCGGGGCGCGAAGTTCCGGCAATCGCACGGGTGTTGCGAAATCACGGCCCGCATGTGTTCGGATTCTGTCACCGCTGCGCGGAATGCGGTTCTCCGCGTCCTGCCGGGCGCCGACCCGTGCTAACAATTCCTCCTGTGGGTTGGCCCGCCCGGGCCACAGGGGGAGGTAATACCGCAGTGAACCGCATGCGTACGAGCGTCACGGTCCTGACCACGGCGGGACTCGTCACCGCCGCTCAACTCGGCCTGGCCCAGGCCGCGTCCGCGCAGACCACGGCGTCGAGTTCCGGATGCCCCGTCAACGTCGTCTATCCGTCCCGTTTCTACGTCGACTCGCACGGCTGGGTCACCGGCGACGGCCTGTATTTCGGGATCAAGAACAAGAGCACCACCAAGAGCTTCAAGAAGGTCACGTTCACCGTCACGAATGTCAAGAACGTACGTTTCGGCTCGGCGAAGGCCAAGGGCGGTGAGGTCAGCCACAAGACCTCCAGGACGGTGTCGGTCTACACGACGACCCTGAAGAAGAAGGCGAGCCTCGGTGTCACCGTCCGCACCCATCTGCTCAACACGCGCAGCTACAAGGTGAAGTTCACCTTGAAGGGCACCGGCTGGAACTGCGCCGTGAACCAGGGCACCTGGGGCAGCTGATCGCCGGGCCCTGAGCAGGGCCCATGGCGCACGATGGCGAGGGGCCGCGGGCGCGCCCGCCTCCGGCTCCCCGCCGCCCGACGGCCCCGAGGACACGTACATCGGCCTCGCCCCGATGCCGTACGTCCCCGGCGCCGACCGGCCCGCCTGATACGCCGAGCACGGGGTGCTCGGCGTATCTGCGTCGGGCCGCCGACGACAACACCCTCGGCCGCGACGAGGCCGGTGTCCTCGACCGCCTCTGCGAGCGGCTGCCCCGGCCCGCCGGCCCCGCCGAACCTCCGGCCCGGCTGCACGGCGACCTCTGGACAGTTGTCGGGCGACCACGCCCCTCGCGGCCGGCCGGCGGATCCTGACGGCCCGACCGGGTTCGCGATGCCCCCTCCGTCCGTCGTCATGTGCCGGGCGGGTTTGCGTTTCCCGGCCCTTCCGCGGAACAACGCGCTCCGCCGCTTCCTCAATACGTCCTTGATTCGGGCTGAGATCACAGAAAGTAAGGAAACCAACCACGCGTTCGAATCGTATTACTGCATGGAAGCCGAAACAGGGAGAGACCATGCAACCGTTCACGCTCAACTACGCCCGCCCGGCAGTTCAGTTGAAGGTCACCACTCCGTACATGTACGACTCCGGACTGCAGTTGAACGTGCTCCCCGACGGCCGCATCGCCGCGACCGACCACGCGACCTTGAGAGCGCTGGGGACCACGACCTCCACGGCCGGCTCCAAAACGCACTTCGACGACTGACCGCGGACCCCCCACAATGACCGTGCTCATTCTGACCAGTGAAGAGGACGTGACGGCGGACATGGTGGTCCTCCGGCTCAACGAGGCCGGTGTGCCCGTGGTCCGCCTCGATCCAGCGGATCTCACCACCCGGGTCGCCCTGTCCGTCGAGTACGTGCAGGGCATCTGCCACGGCCACCTGTCCGTCGCGGGCCGGCTGGTGAGCATGAGCGGTCTGCGCTCCGTCTGGGTGCGCAGACCTGGCATCCCGGCGGCCCGGGCGGCCCAGCCGTCCGCCTGGCTGACCGAGGAGGCATCCCAGGCGCTGTACGGCATGCTGCGCTGCACCGGCGCACGCTGGATGAACCATCCCGACGCCGCCCGGCGGGCCCGCCACAAGCCGTGGCAGCTCGGGCTCGCCCAGCGCAGCGGGCTGCCCGTGCCCGCCACCTTGATCACGACGTTCCCGCAGGCCGCCCGGCAGTTCTCGGAGCGCTTCCCGGATCTCGTGGTCAAGCCCGTCTCCGGCGCGCACCCGCAGGAACCGCCCCGGGCGGTGCCGACCAGCAGGGTCGCGCCGGACACCGATTTCTCGGCCGTCGCGTTCGGTCCGACCCTGTTGCAGCGGCGGGTGCCGAAGCTGGCCGACATCCGGCTGACCGCCGTCGGCGACCGGCTGTTCGCCGCACGCAAGGCCGTCGAGCCGGACGCCGACCCGCAGGAGGTGGACGTGCGGTTCACCGCGTCCTTGTCCCCTTGGAATCCCGTGGAGGTGCCCCCGAGGGTCGCGACGGCCGTCCACGCCTACCTCGGCGGCGCCGAACTCGCCTACGGGGCGTTCGACTTCGCCGAGGACCCGGACGGCATCTGGTGGTTCCTGGAGTGCAACCAGTCGGGCCAGTTCGGTTTTGTCGAGATGGACACCGGTCAGCCGATCGCCCGTGCCATCGCGCGGTGGCTGGCGTCCGCACCCGACGTCACATGCCCGACGGCCGACGGAACCCGCAGGTCGGCCCTGTGACGGCCCGCGGCACGCGCGGCTCGGGCAAGATGCTCCTCGCCGACCGGGCCTTCGACGTCAACTCGTACGACCTGGTCGACGGCAATCTGACCGTTCGCTCGGGCAACCTGCT
>NZ_JBSGBN010000112.1:0-31566 GCF_053601275.1 Streptomyces sp. NPDC004752
AAACGCCCGGTTACATTCCGAACCCGGAAGCTAAGCCTTACAGCGCCGATGGTACTGCAGGGGGGACCCTGTGGGAGAGTAGGACACCGCCGAACAATCTTTGTAGGACCCCCGGTCACCAGCGTTCAGCTGGGACCGGGGGTCCTTTTGTTTTTCTGAAGCGTGCCGGACACCTCCGACTGCGCGAGAATGAATTGCGGTAACGAAGACAGGAGTCACCGATGTCCACCAACTCTCCCGACGACCGACCGGAGCGCGATCAGCGGCGACGGGACAGTGGTGACCGTGGCGGCTACCGAGGGGGCCCGCGGCGCGGCAACGACCGTGGCGAGCGCGGCAGTTACGTGCGCCGTGACGACCGCGGCGGCGACCGCGACCGTGGTTTCCGGCGCGACGGGGATCGGCCGTCGTATCGCCGTGACGACCGCGACCACCGTGACCACCGAGGCGAGCGGCGTGACGATGACCGCCGTGGTTACCGTCGCGACGACGACCGTGGCGATCGTGGCGGGTACGGCGGGTATGCCCGCCGTGACGACCGTGGTGGCCGTGACGACCGTGGCAGCCACCGGGGCAGTGACGATCGCGGCGGTGACCGCGAGCGTGGTTTCCGCCGCGATGACCGCGGCGACCGCGACCGTGGTTTCCGGCGTGACAGCCGTGGTGAGCAGCGGGGCGATTTCCGGGGCGACCGGGGCGACCGCGGAGGGGTCCGCGGCCGTGACGACCGGGACCGAGGCTTCCGGCGTGACGATCGACGCGATGACCGGCGGGACGACCAGCGAGGTAGCGACCGTCCCGACTTCCGTCGCGATGACCGTCGTGACTACCGCCGTGATGATCGGCGGGACGACCGCGACCGTGGTTTCCGTCGGGATGACCGTGGTGACCGCGGTGACCGCGGCGGATTCCACGGGCGGGACGACCGCCGTGATGACCGTCGTGATGATCGACGTGACTTCCGGCGTGACGACCGCGGTGACTTCCGGCGTGATGAGCGTGGTGGTTTCCGGCGGGACGACCGGCGTGATGATCGACGCGATGACCGGCGTGGTAGCGATCGTCCTGACTTCCGTCGCGATGAGCGGCGTGGTGGCGACCGTCCTGACTTCCGTCGCGATGAGCGGCGTGGTGGCGACCGTCCTGACTTCCGTCGCGATGAGCGGCGTGGTGGCGACCGTCCCGACTTCCGTCGCGATGAGCGTCGGGACTACCGCCGTGACGACCGTCGTGATGATCGGCGTGATGACCGCGACCGTGGTTTCCGGCGGGACGACCGTGGTGGCCGTCCCGGTGGTGGGTTCCGTGGGCGGGACGACCGGCGCGGTGGCGGTGGGCGCTTCCGTGAGGACCGTGAGCGGGACCGGGACCGGGAGCCGATCAAGCGGCTGCCGATCCCGGAGGACGTCATGGGCGACGAGATCGACAAGGACGTACGGCAGGAACTGCAGAGCCTGCCCAAGACGCTCGCCGACGACGTCGCCAGGAACCTGGTGATGGTGGCCCGGCTGATCGACGAGGACCCCGAGGGCGCGTACGGCTACTCCAAGGTGGCCCTGCGCCTGGCGTCGCGTGTCGCCGCCGTACGGGAGGCGGCCGGATTCGCGGCGTACGCCAACCAGAAGTACGCGGAGGCGCTCGCCGAGTTCCGGGCCGCGCGGCGGATGACGGGGAACGTGGACCTGTGGCCCGTGATGGCCGACTGTGAGCGCGGGCTGGGCCGACCGGAGAAGGCGCTCGACATGGCCGGTGCCCCCGAGGTGCACAAGCTGGACAAGGCCGGGCAGGTCGAGATGCGGCTCGTCGCGGCCGGCGCCCGGCGTGACATGGACCAGCTGGACGCGGCCATCGTGACGCTGCAGAGCCCCGAGCTGGCCTCCAACTCCGTGCAGCCGTGGACCGCGCGCCTGCGGTACGCCTACGCGGACGCGCTGCTCGCCGCCGGGCGTCAGGACGAGGCCCGCGAGTGGTTCGCCAAGGCCGTCGAGGCCGACCGGGACGGCAGCACGGATGCCTCCGACCGACTGGCCGAGCTGGACGGAGTGGAGTTCGTCGACGCGCTGGACGGCCAGGCGGGTGTCGAGGACGACGAGGTCAAGGACGACGCCACCGTCGAAGG
The DNA here is from genome assembly GCF_053601275.1 of Streptomyces sp. NPDC004752. Taxonomy (NCBI): domain Bacteria; kingdom Bacillati; phylum Actinomycetota; class Actinomycetes; order Kitasatosporales; family Streptomycetaceae; genus Streptomyces; species Streptomyces sp. NPDC004752. The sequence goes on from NZ_JBSGBN010000112.1 coordinate 2,120, forward strand.
GCCGCGCGATGCCTCGGCGCAGAACGCGCGGGAAGCCGACGTCGACGAGGACTGACGTACGCCGTCGAAAGGGGCAGGTCCTGGAACCCAGGACCCAGGATTCCGGGCCTGCCCCTTTCGACTTTGAGCCCTGCGGCCTGGACCTCTTCGGCCTCCGCTCAGAGGCCCAGGACCCGCAGCACCAGGCCCGAGGCCGGCTTCGGGCCGAACGACGTCGATTTGTGGGGCATGGTCACGCCCTGGCGGGCCAGGTCGCGTACGACGTCCTCGTGGACCGGGTGCATCAGGACCGCCGTACCGCCGTCGCGCTCCGCCTTGGCGACGGTGGCGGCCGTGTCGTGAATGTAGGCGATATGGGCCGGGGAGTCCTCGGGGATGCGCCAGACATGGCCGAGGAGCGCGGCATGCAGGACCGCCGCGTCGAGGCCGCGCCAGGCCGCGGGGCGGTCGGCGGGGACGGTGCGGGCCAGCAGGTCGGGGTCCGGGTGGTCGACGAGGTGGAAGGCGCCGTCGCCTGCGAGCAGGAAGGCGTTGCCGGCGCCCGCCGCCTCGGCCAGGGCCGCCAGGGCGTCCGGCAGCGGCGTCGTCAGGTGCCGTACCCGGAAGAGTCCGTCCAGGGCGGACAGCGCCTCTGCCACCGGCAGTCCGGGCAGCAGGCGGTGGATGGCGCGGACGCGCAGCGGATAGCGGGCCGTGTCCACCAGGAGGACCAGTCCGTAGTCCCACGGGCTGGGCGACGGATGCTCCGCGCGTAGACACAGACAGGTGGCCCAGCGGTGGTGGCCGTCGGCGATCAGGGCCTGGTGGTGGGCGAGGTCCGTCTGCACGCGGGCCACGTCGTCGGGGTCGGTGACCGACCAGAGGAGGTGGCGGAAGCCGTCCTCGGTGGTCGTGGCGAGCAGCGGGGTGCGCTCGACGGTGCGTTCCACGACGTCGGCCGCGGAGCCGTTGCCGTGGTAGGTCAGGAGCAGGGGTTCCAGGTTGGCGGAGGTGGCGCGCATCAGCGCGGCGCGGTCCGCGACGACCGGCGGCATGACCTCCTCGTGCGGCAGGACGATGCCCTCGGCCGGTTCCGACAGGCGCAGCGCGCCGATGATGCCGCGCTGGAGCATGCCGTCGCCGTCGCGCTGCTCGTAGACGTACAGACCCGGTTCGGGGTCGGGGGCCAGTACGCCCTCGGCCAGCCACTGGTGCAGGGTTTCGGCCGCCTGCTTGTTGCTCTCGGAGGGGGTGTCCGCCTGCGGAAGAATCAGCCGAACGATGTTGTGGGGGTCGGCCGACTGGAGGTGTCGCACACCGTCCGGACGCACCACGACGTCGTACGGCGGGGACGTCACGGCGGCCAGACTTCCGACCCGTTCGGGGTCGTAGCGCAGGCCGCGGAACGGGGTGAGTTCCAGGCCGCGGCGCATCGTTGCTTCCGGGTGACCTGCTGTGTTCATCTCGGCATCGTACGTGTGTCAGTGGCATGCGGGATGATCGGAGGAAAACGGTGCAGCGAGGAGCGATGTGGAATGAGCCAGGGCGTCAGGACCAGGCCCGAGGGCAGTGCACGGCCCCTGAGCGAGGCGTACGACACGGCATTGCTCGACCTCGACGGGGTGGTGTACGCGGGGGGGAACGCCATCGCGCACGCGGTCGGGTCGCTGGCGGCGGCCCGCACGGGCGGGATGCATCTGGCATACGTCACCAACAACGCGCTGCGCACACCGGACACCGTGGCCGCGCACCTGACCGAGCTGGGGATTCCGACGGGGGTCGAGGACATCATCACCTCCGCGCAGGCGGTGGCGCGGCTGATCGCTGAGCAGGTGCCGCAGGGTGCGCGGGTGCTGGTCATCGGCGGCGAGGGGTTGCGAACGGCGCTGCGGGAGCGCGGTCTGCAACCGGTGGAGTCGGCGGACGACGATCCGGCGGCGGTCGTGCAGGGGTACGGCGGGCCGGACCTGACCTGGGCCCGTCTCGCGGAGGCGAGCCTTGCCGTCGCGCGTGGCGTGCCGTGGTTCGCCTCCAACACGGATCTGACGATTCCGAGCGGACGTGGGATCGTCCCGGGCAACGGCGCGGCGGTGGAGGTCGTACGGATCGCGACGGGCGCCGAGCCGCAGGTGGCCGGAAAGCCGCTGCCGCCCATGCACCGGGAGACGATCCTGCGGACCGGAGCGGTGCGCCCGCTGGTCGTCGGGGACCGGCTGGACACGGACATCGAGGGCGCGTTCAACGGCGGCGTCGACTCGCTGCTCGTGCTGACAGGCGTCACCGACGCGGCCCAGCTGCTCGCCGCGCCGCCCCGGCACCGGCCCACCTATGTGGACGCCGACCTGCGGGGTCTGCTCAGGGGACAGCCGAAGGCCGCCCAGGACGGCGAGGGCTTTCGTTACGCGGGCTGGACGGCGACGGCCACCGACGGCCGGCTGGAGCTGACCGGCGACGGCGAGGCCCTCGACGGGCTGCGCGCCCTGTGCGCGGCGGCCTGGACGGCGGCCGGCGAGGGTTCCTGCGAGTTGGACGGGGGTAAGCCACTGGCGCGGCTCGCACTGTGAGGCCGGTCGGCCCCGGGGCACGGTCTCGTCGGGCATGGCCTCGGTATCGGGTACGGTCTCGGCATCGAGATGTGATGCGAGGGTAGGCTAACCTAACCTCGTGTTGGTCGACAGTCCTCCCGAAGAGCGCGCGGGGCATGCCTCCGTGCCCCCAAACCGCCGTACGGCGCGGGCCCTTGGGCTCCTGGTCGCCGTCGCGATGCTGCTGCTCGTCGCCCTGGCGAGCATCGCGATCGGGGCGAAAGAGCTGTCGCTGGAACAGGTCTGGCACGGGTTGTTCCACGATGCGGGCACGTACGGCGACGTGGTCGTCGACACGCGGCTGGCGCGCACCGTCCTCGGGCTGCTCGTCGGCGCCGCGCTCGGCCTCTCCGGGGCCGTGCTGCAGGCGCTCACCCGCAATCCGCTGGCGGACCCCGGGCTGCTCGGCATCAACGCGGGCGCGTCCGCCGCGGTCGTCACGGCCATGACCTTCTTCGGCGTCACCAGCCTGAGCGGCTATGTGTGGTTCGCGTTCGCGGGCGCCGCCGCCGTCGGCGCGCTGGTGTGGTTCCTCGGCGGCAGCCGGGGCGCCACACCCGTCCGGCTAGCGCTCGCCGGTACGGCGATCAGTGCCGCCCTGTACGGCTACCTCCAGGCCGTGATGATCACGGACGACGCCGCGCTGGGCAGGATGCGTTTCTGGACGGTGGGTTCGCTGGCCTCGGCCACCGACTCGACCATCATGCAGGTCCTGCCGTTCCTCGCGGCCGGCACGGTCCTCGCGCTGATGCTCGCCCGGCCGCTGAACGCCGTGGCGATGGGCGACGACACCGCCCGCGCTCTCGGCGCGGGCCTCAACCGCACCCGCGCCCTGGCCATGCTCGCCGCGACCGTGCTGTGCGGCGCCGCGACCGCGGCCTGTGGGCCCATCGTGTTCGTCGGCCTGATGGTGCCGCACGTCGTGCGCTCCTTCACCGGCCCCGACCTGCGCTGGATCCTGCCGTACGCGACCGTCCTGTCGCCCGTGCTGCTGCTCGGCGCCGACGTCCTCGGGCGGGTCGTCGCACGCCCTTCGGAACTCCAGGTCGGCATCGTCACCGCGATCATCGGCGGCCCGGTCTTCATCTTTCTCGTACGACGGCGGAGGACTGCGCAGCTGTGAAGACCCATCAGACGAGCCGCCCGGGCCGCACAGCGCGCACCGTGCGCACCCCTGGAGGGCTCTCGCTGCGGCTGGACCCGCGCGCCCTGACCGTCGTCGTCCTGCTGCTCATCGCCGCCGGGGCCGCGAGCGTGCTGCTGATCGGCACCGGCGACGCCTCGATCCCGGCCGGTGACGTCCTGCGCACCCTGGCCGGGGACGGCACCCCGTTCCAGGAGTTCGTCGTCAACGAACTACGGCTGCCGCGCGTCCTGGTCGGCCTGCTGGTCGGCGCCTCGCTCGGCCTCGGCGGCGCTCTGTTCCAGTCCGTGTCGCGCAACCCGCTGGGCAGCCCGGACGTGCTGGGCCTCTCGCAGGGCTCCACGGCGGGCGCGCTCATCGTGATCGTGCTGATGTCCGGGTCCGCCGCCTCGGTCACCGTCGGCGCGCTCGCCGGCGGTCTGGTCACCGGGCTCGCCATCTATCTGCTCGCCTGGAAGCGGGGCGTGCACGGATACCGGCTGGTCCTCGTCGGTATCGGCGTCAACGCGATCGTCACCGCCGTCAACGGCTATCTGCTCACCAAGGCCGACCTGGTCGACGCCGCGCGCGCGGTCGTGTGGATGACGGGATCTCTCAACGGCCGTGACTGGACCCAGGTCTGGCCGCTGCTCGGACTGTGTGCCGTCCTCGTACCTCTCGTCCTCGGCAACGCGCGGGGGCTCAGGATGATGGAGATGGGCGACGACGTCTCGTACGCGCTCGGGGTGCGCGTCGAGCGGGTACGGGTGCTGATGCTGGTGGCGGCCGTGCTGCTGACCGCGGGCGCGACCGCCGCCGCGGGCCCCGTCAGTTTCGTGGCGCTCACCGCGCCGCAGCTCGCCCGGCGTCTGACCGGCTCGCCGGGCCCCAACCTGGTGCCCGCCCTGTGCATGGGCGCCACCCTGCTGGTCACCGCGGACTGGGCCGCGCAGCGGGTGTTCGGCGCCGATCAGTTGCCCGTCGGTGTGGTCACCGGCGTCCTCGGCGGCGGCTATCTGCTGTGGCTGCTGGTCACCGAGCGCAGGGCGGGCCGGATATGAGCGGCGTCCACGAGAGGGGCGGCGCCCGCACGAGAACACCCGAAGGAGCACCGTGAACCGCCTGTCCGCCGAGAACGTGACCCTCGCCTACGACCAGCGCGTGATCGCCGAGGAGTTGTCGGTGGAGATCCCCGACAACTCCTTCACGGTGATCGTCGGCCCGAACGCGTGCGGCAAGTCGACCCTGCTGCGGGCGCTGTCGCGGATGCTGAAGCCGGCCACGGGCCGGGTGCTCCTGGACGGCCAGGTCATCCAGTCGATGCCCGCGAAGCAGGTCGCGCGCACCCTGGGCCTGCTGCCCCAGTCGTCCATCGCGCCCGATGGGATCACCGTGGGCGATCTGGTGGGCCGTGGCCGGTATCCGCACCAGGGGATCCTGCGGCAGTGGTCGGCAAAGGACGAGCGGGTCGTGCAGGAGTCCATGGCCCGCACCGGCGTCGCCGAGCTGGCCGACCGCCATGTCGACGAGCTGTCCGGCGGTCAGCGGCAGCGGGTGTGGATCGCGATGGCGCTCGCCCAACAGACGCCCCTGCTGTTGCTCGACGAGCCGACCACCTATCTGGACATCCAGCACCAGATCGACATCCTGGACCTGTGCGCCGAACTGCACGAGCAGCAGGGCCGCACCCTGGTCGCCGTGCTGCACGATCTCAACCACGCCGCCCGGTACGCCACCCATCTCATCGCTCTGCGGGCCGGCCGGGTCGTCGCCGAGGGCGCGCCGAACGACGTGGTCACCGCCGAACTGGCCGAGGAGGTCTTCGGGCTGCGCTGCCAGGTCATCGACGACCCGGAGACGGGCACCCCGCTGGTGGTGCCGGCGGCCCGCACGGCACGCGCCCGCGTGACGGCGGGAAACACGCCCTAGTGGCCCGGGCTGGTGCTAGAGGAGCTTTCGCAGCCGGAACAGGTCGAGCAGGTTCGCCTCCAGCTTCACCCGGCCCGAGCTCCAGGCCCTGGCGAAGTTCAGCCCGCCGTCGACCAGGGTCACCAGATCGTCCCCGGTCATGGCGAGTCTGATCTGCGCCTTCGAGACCGGTGGCCCCTGGTGGGTGTCCTCGATCTCGATCCGGCCGTTGGTCATCCGGCCGGTGAAGGTGACGTCCAGGTCGGTGATGTGACAGCTCACCGAGCGGTCCAGGGACGCGGCGTCGCGGACGTCGCCCTCGGCCGACTGCATGTTGTCCGAAAGTTTTTCGAGTGCGGCGCGGCACTCCTCGATCGTGGCCATCGCGACCGACGGTACCGCAGCGCTTCGGGGTAGCGTCTGGGCATGAGCGACACTGTGCCCGAGAACGGGGCCCGGGCGGACGCGACGGTTCCGGAGCCGCGGCCCCTGGCCGGAACTCGGTACGAGACCTCGTACGAGATCACGCACAAGCCCTCCTACGAGCCCAGGTACGAGGGCGAAGACGGGTGCGAGCCCGCGCACGCGCCCGGGTTCTGGTCCGCCGACGCCCCGGAGCCCGACCCTGCCGCCCCGGCCCCGCTGGGCGTCCCGCGCACCTCCACCGGCGACGCCGAGGTCGATGCCGGGCTGGAGCGGCTGGCCGATGCCGACCACCTCGCCACGGACGGACATGTCGAGGTGTACGAGGATGTACACAGGGGGTTGCGCGACGCGCTCACCGCGCTCGACGCCCGCCCGGGTCCGCCGGCGCCCCCGAGACCGTCGTACGAAGTCAGGAGCTGAACCGAACGTGGCAGGAGTCGCTCGCCGCCGTCTCGACGCGGAGTTGGTGCGCCGCAGGCTCGCGCGCTCGCGCGAGCACGCGAGCCAGCTGATCGCCGCCGGGCGGGTGTCCGTCGGCAAGACCGTCGCGACCAAGCCCGCCACCCAGGTCGAGACCGCCGCGGCGATCGTCGTCACCGCCGACGACGGGGACCCGGAGTACGTCTCCCGGGGCGGCCACAAGCTGGCCGGGGCCCTGGCGGCCTTCGTACCGTGCGGGCTCGTCGTCGAGGGCCGGCGGGCGCTGGACGCCGGCGCGTCCACCGGCGGCTTCACCGATGTCCTGCTGCGGGCCGGCGCCGCGCACGTCGTCGCCGTCGACGTCGGATATGGACAACTCGCCTGGTCGCTCCGCAATGATGAACGCGTCACCGTCAAGGACCGTACGAACGTACGCGAGTTGACGCTTGAAGCGATCGATGGGGAGCCTGTGGATCTTGTCGTGGGGGATCTGTCCTTCATCCCGCTCGGGCTGGTGCTGCCCGCCCTGAAGCGGTGCGTGACGCCGGACGCCGACCTGGTGATGATGGTCAAGCCGCAGTTCGAGGTGGGCAAGGAGCGGCTGGGCAGCGGGGGAGTCGTGCGCAGCCCGCAGCTGCGGGCCGAGGCCGTGCGGGGCGTGGCCGCGAAGGCGTGGGAACTGGGGCTCGGAGCCCGCGGGGTCACCGCCAGTCCGCTGCCCGGGCCGTCCGGCAATGTCGAGTACTTTCTCTGGTTGCGGGCCGGGGCACCGGAACTGGACCCGGCCGACGTCGACCGCGCAGTGGCGGAGGGGCCGCGTTGACACACAACCATGCTCGTACGGTTTTCCTGCTCGCCCACACCGGACGGCCCGCGGCGATCCGCAGCGCCGAACTGGTGGTCAAGGGACTGCTGCGGTCCGGCATCGGGGTGCGCGTGCTGGAGCACGAGGCGGTCGACCTGCCGCTGCCGGAGGAGGTCGAGCTGGTCAAGGAGGCGACGCCGCAGTGCCTCGACGGCTGCGAACTGCTGATCGTCCTCGGGGGAGACGGGACGCTGCTGCGCGGCGCCGAGTTCGCGCGGGCCTCGGGGGTGCCGATGCTCGGCGTCAACCTCGGAAGCGTCGGCTTCCTCGCGGAGGCCGAGCGGGACGACCTCGACAAGGTCGTGGACCGGGTGGTGAGCAGGGCGTACGAGGTCGAGGAGCGGATGACCGTCGATGTCGTCGTGCACCGCAACGGGGACATCGTGCACACGGACTGGGCGCTGAACGAGGCCGCCGTGCAGAAGATGTCGGCGGAGAAGCTGCTGGAGGTCGTGCTGGAGATCGACGGGCGGCCGGTGACGGGCTTCGGGTGCGACGGAATCGTGCTGTCGACGCCGACCGGTTCGACCGCGTACGCCTTCTCGGCCGGCGGGCCCGTGGTGTGGCCCGAGGTGGAGGCGCTGCTCATGGTGCCGATCTCCGCGCACGCACTGTTCGCGAAGCCGCTGGTGACCTCGCCGGACTCGGTGCTCGCGGTGGAGGTCCTGCCGCACATCCAGCCCGGGGTGCTGTGGTGCGACGGGCGGCGGACCATCGAACTGCCGCCCGGGGCACGGGTCGAGGTGCGCCGGGGGGCGGTGCCGGTGCGGCTGGCCCGGCTGCACCACGCGTCGTTCACCGACCGGCTGGTGGCGAAGTTCGCACTGCCGGTCTCCGGATGGCGGGGGGCGCGGTAGCGCTCCGCTGGGTTGGGCCGTGTTGGGTTGTCGGGGTCGTTGTTCGGCTGCGGCGGTGTCGTGGCCGGTCGCGCAGTTCCCCGCGCCCCTTTGGGGCGCTTCCGGACACGGGGTGTGGCACTCGCGCGGGTGACAGTCGTCGGCGATGCGTAATCGTCACCTGCGCCTTCACACGATGGGGGCGGGGGCCGTCGCACTTCTCCGCCCGGACCTCGTATGGTCGTGTCCGTGTTGGAGGAGATGCGGATACGGTCGCTCGGAGTCATCGACGACGCCGTTGTCGAGCTGTCGCCCGGGTTCACCGCCGTCACCGGTGAGACGGGTGCCGGCAAGACCATGGTGGTCACCAGCCTCGGGTTGCTGCTGGGCGGGCGCGCGGATCCGGCGCTCGTGCGGATCGGGGCCGGGAAGGCCGTGGTCGAGGGGCGGGTGACCGTCCCCGACGACGCGTCCGCCGCCGTGCGCGCCGAGGAGGCCGGAGCCGAACTGGACGACGGGGCGCTGCTCATCAGCCGTACCGTTTCCGCCGAGGGGCGCTCGCGGGCGCATCTCGGCGGGCGCAGCGTACCCGTCGGGGTGCTGGCCGAGCTGGCCGACGAGCTGGTGGCCGTGCACGGGCAGACCGACCAGCAGGGGCTGCTGAAGCTGTCCCGGCAGCGGCAGGCGCTGGACCGGTACGCGGGCGACGCGGTCGCCGGACCGCTCGCCAAGTACACGGAAGGCTACCGGCGGCTGCGGGCGATCGCGGTCGAGCTGGAGGAGATCGTCACGCGCGCGCGTGAGCGCGCTCAGGAAGCCGACATGCTGCGTTACGGGCTCGACGAGATCGCCGGCGTCGAGCCGCGGTCCGGCGAGGACGGGGAACTCGCGGAGGAGGCGGAGCGGCTCGGGCACGCCGAGGCGCTGTCCTCGGCCGCGACGGCCGCGCACGCGGCCCTCGCGGGCAACCCAGAGGACCCCGAGGGCATCGACGCGGCGACCCTCGTCGCGGGCGCGCACCGCGCCCTGGAGGCCGTACGCTCCCACGACCCGGCGCTGGCCTCGCTCGCCGACCGGATCGGCGAGATCGGGATCCTGCTGGGCGATGTGGCGAGCGAGCTGGCGGGGTACGCCGACGACCTGGACGCCGATCCGCTGCGGCTGGCGGCCGTGGAGGAGCGCAGGGCCGCGCTGGGCGCCCTGACGCGCAAGTACGGCGACGACATCGACTCCGTACTCGCCTGGGCCGAGCAGGGAGCCGCGCGGCTGACCGAACTCGACGGCGACGACGAGCGGATCGCCGAGCTGACCGCCGAGCGGGACGCGCTGCGCGGCGAACTAGGAGGTCTCGCACAGGCGTTGACGGACGCGCGCACGGAGGCCGCCGAGCGGTTCGCCGCCGCCGTCACCGCCGAGCTGGCCTCGCTCGCCATGCCGCACGCGCGCGTCTCCTTCGCCATCCGGCAGACCGAGGACCCGGAGGGGGTCGAGGTCGACGGGCGCGCGGTCGCCTACGGTCCGTCGGGGGTGGACGAGGTGGAGCTGCTGCTCGCCCCGCACCCGGGGGCGCCGCCCCGGCCCATCGCCAAGGGGGCGTCCGGCGGTGAGCTGTCGCGCGTGATGCTCGCCGTGGAGGTCGTCTTCGCGGGCACGGACCCGGTACCCACGTACCTCTTCGACGAGGTCGACGCGGGTGTCGGCGGAAAGGCCGCGGTGGAGATCGGGCGCCGGCTGGCCCGGCTCGCGAGGACCGCGCAGGTCGTGGTCGTCACCCACCTGCCGCAGGTGGCCGCCTTCGCCGACCGGCAGTTGCTCGTCGAGAAGACCAACGACGGCTCGGTGACCCGGTCCGGTGTGAAGGTGCTGGAGGGGGAGGACCGCATCCGCGAACTGTCCCGGATGCTGGCCGGCCAGGAGGACTCCGAGACGGCACGGGCGCACGCAGAGGAACTGCTCGCCACGGCGCGGGCCGACGGATAGCGACGGGACGTGCGGGGCGATATGGGGCGCACGGGGCGCAGCGGTGATCACGCGTGGCCGCGACGATGGGTCCCTCGTCCTCGCCGCCGCGCTCGCCCGCGCAGTGGGCGCCGCGCAGCGCGCCACGGCGCCGGGCGGCAGGCAGCGCTGGGAACCGGCCAACTACGCCGGGCGCACCGTCGGCTGGTACGCGGGTCCGGCGTGTGCGCGGGCGGATGCGGGGGGAGCGGCGTGCGCCCACCCCGCCGCCGGAGCCGCCGTGCTCGCGGTCGGGGCACCCTGCTCGCCGCCAGGGCGGGTCCGAGCTGACCGGACGGTCCGAGCTGACCGGACGGTCCGAGCTGACCGGACGGTCCGAGCCGATTGGACGGTGCGGGCTCGGCTGGGTGGTTTGGGCCTGGCTGGGTGGTCTGAGTCGGCAGGGTGGGTCCGAGCTGACGGGACGGTTCGAGCCGATTGGACGGTCCGGGTCCGGCTGGGTGGTTTGGGCCTGGCTGGGTGGTCTGAGTCGGCAGGGTGGGTCCGAGCTGACGGGACGGTCCGAGCCGATTGGACGGTCCGGGTCCGGCTGGGTGGTCCGAGTCGGTTGGGTGGCGGGAGTCGTGGGCGGTCCGCGCCCGGTTGGGTGGACCGAGCCGATTGGGCGCTCGGAGTCGGCTTGGCGGGTCCGAGTCGATTGGCCGGTAGGAGTCGGCAGGGCGGTCCGAGTGGGCCGGACGGTTCGTCGGCCGGATGGTCTGGGCGGACCGGACGGGTGTTCGCTCGGTGCTCCGGGTTTTCGCTCGTGTGGGTGATGCGCTCCGGCGCATTGCTCCGGTTCTTCGCGCTCCGCGCCTCCCCTGAATTCCCGTAACACCCTTCTGTGCTGGCATCCTTGGCTGGGAACGCGGTGCGCGCGGGAGGCGCGCGCGGAACACCCCGTCACCCGATACCTTCTGTACGTTTCTTCGTGCCCGCCCCCACGCCGAACCAGGAGCCCCGGCCACGTGAGCCCCGTGAGCAGCACCGCACCGCACGGACAGTCGCCGCTGCGCACCGTCCAGGTGCTGGGCGGGGGCGACGCCGGCAGCAGCGCGCATGTGCGTTCGCTGGCGGCGGGGCTGGTCGCGCGGGGCGTGCGGGTCACGGTGTGCGCTCCCACCGAGGCCGATCGCGCCTACGACTTCACCGGTGTCGGCGCCGACCACGTCCACGTCCCGCGCAGCAGCGCCCCGGCGTCCGTGGCCGCGCTGCGCGCCGCCTGCACCGACGCCGACCTGGTACACGCGCACGGGCTGCACGCCTCCTTCCGCACCGTGCTGGCGCTCGGCGGACGCCGTACCCCGTTCGTCGTCACCTGGCACGACCGGGTGCAGGCCGAAGGCGCCCGCGCGCATCTGCTGCGGCTGCTGGAGCGCCGGGTGGCGCGGGCCGCCACCGTGTTGCTCGGCACCTCGTCGGACCTGGTGGACCTGGCCCGTAGGACCGGCGCCCGGGACGCCCGGCTCGGCGGAGTGTCCCTGCCCCGGCCGCGGACCGCCGAGCCCGACGACCCCGACCCGCTGCGCCCCAAGGTGCGGGCCGAACTCGGCGCCACCGGCCGCCCGTTGCTCGTCGCCATCGGCTCCCTGGACCGGTACCGCGGATACGACGTGCTGCTGGACGCGGCGCGTGCCTGGCGCGGCCTCGACCCGGTACCGCTGCTCGTCATCGCGGGCGAGGGCCCGCTGCGCGGCGAGTTGGCCCGCCGGATCGAGGAGGAGGAACTGCCGGTCCGGCTCATCGGCCGCAGCGAGGACGCCGACCAACTGCTCGTCGCCGCCGACATCGCGCTGCTGTGCAGCAGTGGGGAGTCCCGTTCCGTGCTCGCCCAGGAGGCACTGCACGCGCGCGTGCCGCTCGTCGCGACCGCCGTGGGCGGCATCCCCGACCTGGTCGGCGACGCGGCCGAACTCGTCCCGTACGGCGATCCGGAGGCGCTCGCCGACGCGGTCGTCCGGCTCCTCGGCGACCCCGAGCGCCGCGAGCGACTCAGGGACAAGGGCGTACGACAGGCCGCCGGCTGGCCCACCGAGGACGAGACGGTCGCCCAGGTCCTCAGCGTCTACGACGAGTTGACCCAGCCCAGGCCCATGGTCTGAGCCCGTCAGGACACGTGCCGGCGTGCGCGCAGGGCCAGGCTCAAGGCCAGTACGGTCTGCGGGTCGTCCAGGTCGGTGCCCAGCAACTCCCCGATGCGGGCGAGGCGGTTGTACAGGGTCTGCCGGTTCAGGTGCAGCTCGCGGGCGGTCTCGGCCTTACGGCCCGCATGCGCCAGATAGGTCTCCAGCGTGGGCAGCAGCGGCGGCTTGGACCGGCGGTCGTGGTCGCGCAGCGGGCCGATCGCCCGGTCCACGAAGGCCGCCAGGTCCGGGTGGTCGCGCAGCCGCCACAGCAGGAGGTCGATGTCCAGTCGGCGCGCGTCGTACCAGGGGCGGTCCGCGAGGCCCTGCGCCGCCGTCGCCGTCTCCGCCGCGTGCCGCAGCCCGGCCGACGCGGAGGCCCAGCCGCCGGCCGCCCCGACCACCACCACGGGCGGCCGGGCGCCGGGCCGGTGCAGGCCCGCCCGCTCCACCCCGGTCCGCAGCGCCGCCGCGACCCGGTCCGCGACCGCCGACCGCTCCGCCTCCGAGCGCAGCCCCAGCAGCAGCGGGACCCGGCCCTCGACCGGCCGCACCCCCAGCAGCACCGGCATGCCCAGCGAGGCCAGCTCCTCCGCGACCGCGCGCGCCAGGACGGCCCAACCACCGCTCCCGGCCCCGCCGGTGCGGGCGGTGGCCCCGCCCGGTGCGAGAGCCTCGCCGAGCCGCATCACCATCGGCAGCAGCGGGCTGTTGCCCGGCTTGAAGCCCAGCACCCGGGCCTGCGCGGGCGCGTCCTCGGCGGCGATACGGCCCTCGGCGAGGTCACTGAGGAAGTCGCCCCGGCCGCGCGCCGCCAGCTCCTCCTCCTGCCGGGCCTGCATCAGCACGACGGCCAGGATGCCCGCGGCCTGCTCGGCGGCCATGCGGTGCACGGGCGCCAGGGGCGCGCGGACCGGGAGCAGGACGAGCCGGGCGCGCACCGACCCCGGACCCGGGCCGCCCCCCGGCACGTCCACCAGCACCGAACCGGTGGGCGGCGGGCCGTCCTTGTGCTGGTCGCGCAGCCCCTCCCACACCTGTAGTGGGTCTGCGCCCTCGGGGCCGGACCCGGCCGCGTACAGGAGCCGTCCGTCGGCGGTCTCCAGGAAGACCGGGTTGCCGCTGAAACCGGCCAGGATCCCCAGCACCTGCGGCACCCCGCCACCGGCCAGCAGGGCCTCGGTGCAGCGCCGGTGCACCTCCTGCGCGCGCTGGAGCAGCGCGTAGTGGCCGTTGACGATCTCGGTGTGGATCTCCTCGGTGACCGCCACGAACGGCACCTCGCGGTGCAGTTGTACGAGCGGCAGCCCGGCGCCGCGGGCGCTGTCGACCAGGGCGGCGGGCAGCCGGACGAAGCGCGGGCCGAGTTCCACGACCAGGGCGGCGATGCCGCGCTCGGCGAGGGTGCGCACGAACGCGCGCTGCTCGGCGGGGCGGGTGCCGAGGCCATAGCCCGTGGTGAGCAGCAACTCGCCGCCCTTGAGCAGGGAGGCGATGTTGGGCACCTCGCCCGCGTGCACCCAGCGGACCGTGCGCCCCAGCCGGTCCGCGCCCGCCAGGATCTCCGGGAGCCCGCTGCGCAGCCCGGGCAGTTCGAGCGCCCGCTGAACGGTGATCCCGGCCCCCTGCGTGTCGAATCCGCTGCCGGCCCCGTTGCCCGCTCCGGTGTCCGCTCTGCTGTCCGTACGGCTGTCCATGCAGCGGACGCTACCTGCGTGAACCCGTTCAGAACATCTCCGGCCCCGGCTACACCGGCCTGATGTTGTGGTTGAAGCGGAACACGTTGTCCGGGTCGTAGCGGCGCTTGACCTTGGCCAGGCGCAAGGTGTTCCCGGCGCCCAGTCCCGCCCGCACGCGCTCGGGTCCCTCGTCGCCGATCAGGGTGAGGCAGACGGCCCCGGTCCGCCACGGCCGGACCTCGGCGCGGGCGGCCCGGACCCAGGCCGCGGCCCGCTCGTCGCCGGCCGGATCCGCCCACATCGCGAAGGGGTGCACCAGCCATGGCGCGTGCCGGTGGGCCACCGGGCGGTCGGCGGGTCCCGCGGCGCCGACGCCACCCCGCGGGACGAGCACGTACCGGCTGCCGGTGGGCACCGGCATGGTCCGCGCGCGGTCGCAGAAGACGTCCACGAGGTCGTCCGGCAGGCCCGAGAGGCACTCCGCCGTCCCGTGGTTGCGCAGTCCGGGCGGCGCGGCGGGCAGGAACGGGACGTCGGCGTACGGCACCGCCCCGGCGAACTCCGCCTCGTGGGGCAGCGCGAGCAGCGGCGCGGCCAGTCGGCGCAGCCCGGCCGGGCCGCCCGCGTACGTCAGGAGCGCGGCGCACACCAGCCGCCCGGTCAGGCGCTCCGGCCAGCAGGGCGCGGGTGCGCCGGTGGTGTACAGGACGGCGCCGCCCGCCTCGTCGGGGCCGGCGGCGATGACCTCGCGGAAGCCGCGCACCAGGTCGCGGCCGTGGTCCGGTCGGCACACGACCAGGGCGAGGGAGAACGCGGGCAGTTCGTGCAGGCCCAGGGTGAGCGCGGTGGCGATGCCGAAGTTGCCGCCGCCGCCGTGCAGCGCCCAGAACAACTCGGTGTTCTCCTCGGCGCTCGCCCGCACCCGCTCGGCGTCGGCCGTGACCAGCTCCACGTCGAGCAGGTCGTCCACGGCGAGCCCGAAGGCGCGGTCCAGCCGGCCGGTGCCGCCGCCCAGCACGAAGCCACCGACACCGATGCCCGGGGCGCACCCGGCGCTGCTCGCCAGGCCGTGGGGCAGGGTGGCCCGGTCCAGGTCGCGCAGGGTGGCCCCGCCCTCGACACGGGCCGTCGCCGCCGCGGGGCGCACGGCCACCCCGCGCATGCGCCGCAGGTCGACCACGAGCGCCCCGTCGCCCAGGGCCGTGCCCGCCACCGCGTGCCCGCCGCCGCGCACCGCGATGCGCAGGTCCAGGTCCCGGCCGAAGCGCACGGCCCGGACGACGTCCTCGGCGTCCACGCAGCGTGCGATCACCGCCGGCCGCCGGTCGACCGCGGCGTTGAACACGGCCCGGGCCGCGTCGTAGCCGGCGTCTCCCGGGGCGAACACCTCACCGGCGAGATCCGTGCGCAACGCGGCCAGGGCAGCGCCCGCCGTCGAACGGAAACCCATGGCCGCCCCCTTCCCGGTCGGGGAAGACTCCGTTTCCAGCCTAGGGCGGCCCGGTCACCCGGGGGCGGGTTCAGCCGCCGTAGGCGCCCGAGGCCGTCAGGCGCAGGGCCGTGTCGATCAGCGGGACGTGGCTGAACGCCTGCGGGAAGTTGCCGACCTGACGCTTGCGGGTCGGGTCCCACTCCTCGGCGAGCAGACCGAGATCGTTGCGCAGCGACAGCAGCTTCTCGAACAGCTTGCGGGCCTCGTCCACGCGTCCGATCATCGCGAGGTCGTCCGCCATCCAGAACGAGCAGGCGAGGAAGGCGCCCTCGTCCCCGGGGAGGCCGTCGACGCCCTTGTGCTCGCCCTCGGTGGGGTAGCGCAGGATGAAGCCGTCCGGAGTGGACAGCTCCCGCTGGATCGCCTCGATGGTGCCGATCACCCGCTTGTCGTCCGGCGGCAGGAAGCCCATCTGCGGGATCAGCAGCAGGGAGGCGTCCAGCTCCTTGGAGCCGTAGGACTGGGTGAAGGTGTTGCGCTCCTTGTCGTAGCCCTTCTCGCACACATCGCGGTGGATGTCGTCGCGCAGTTCGCGCCACCGCTCCAGCGGGCCGTCCGCGTCGCCGGACTCGATCAGCTTGATGGTGCGGTCCACCGCGACCCAGGCCATCACCTTGGAGTGCACGAAGTGGCGGCGCGGGCCGCGCACCTCCCAGATGCCCTCGTCCGGCTCGTCCCAGTGGTCCTCCAGATAACGGATCAGCTTCAGCTGGAGCAGCGAGGCGTAGTCATTGCGGGCCAGGCCCGTCATATGGGCCAGATGCAGGGCCTCGGTGACCTCGCCGTACACGTCGAGCTGGAGCTGGTGCGCGGCACCGTTGCCGACCCGGACCGGGGCGGACTTCTCGTAGCCGGGCAGCCAGTCCAGCTCCGCCTCGCCCAACTCGCGCTCGCCCGCGATGCCGTACATGATCTGCAGGTTCTCCGGGTCGCCGGCCACCGCCCGCAGCAGCCACTCGCGCCAGGCGCGGGCCTCCTCGCGGTAGCCGGTGCGCAGCAGCGAGGACAGGGTGATCGCCGCGTCCCGCAGCCAGGTGTAGCGGTAGTCCCAGTTGCGTACGCCGCCGATGTCCTCCGGCAGGGAGGTCGTGGGCGCGGCGACGATGCCGCCCGTGGGGGCGTAGGTCAGGGCCTTCAGTGTGATCAGGGAGCGGATCACCGCCTCCCGGTAGGGCCCGTGGTACGTGCAGTGCTCGACCCACTCGCGCCAGAACTCCTCGGTCGCCTCCAGCGACTGCTCCGGCTCGGGCAGGGCGGGCGGTTCCCGGTGCGAGGGCTGCCAGGAGATGGTGAACGCGATCCGGTCGCCGGGGGCGACCGTGAAGTCGGCGTACGTCGTGAGCGACTTGCCGTAGGTCTCTGCGGTGGTGTCGAACCACACCGAGTCCGGGCCGGCGACCGCGACCGTGCGCCCGTCGTGCTTGTGCACCCAGGGCACGACCCGGCCGTAGGAGAAACGCATCCGCAGCGCGGAGCGCATCGGCACCCGGCCGGTGACGCCCTCGACGATCCTGATCAGCTGGGGGGCGCCGTCACGCGGGGGCATGAAGTCCGTGACGCGGACGGTGCCGCGCGGGGTGTCCCACTCCGACTCCAGGATCAGCGAGTCGCTGCGGTAGGTGCGCCGGGCGGCGGCGGGCGGCTGGGCGTCGGCCGCGTGGGCCGGGCCGAGCCGCCAGAATCCATGTTCCTCGGTGCCCAGTAGACCGGCGAAGACGGCATGCGAGTCGAAGCGGGGCAGGCACAGCCAGTCCACTGTGCCGTCCCGGCAGACCAGCGCTGCGGTCTGCATGTCTCCGATGAGTGCGTAATCTTCGATGCGCCCGGCCACGTGCAACTCCAGTCGAACGGCCACGTCACCCCGGAACGGGGTTGTCGCTAATTGCGGTCAAGGGGTTCGTTGTTATGCGTCATTGAGTGTTGAAGCAAATCAGCCGATCGGCCCGGAGGCAAAACGACGATCACCACTCAATGAACTGACGAGCTCTCGCTGTTCCGGTGGATACGGGCGGGGGTGTGCCGTGTTGCCGGCCGGGCTCGGCAGAGAGTGTCCGAGCAGGATACGACGCACGTAGATGATCTGCGTGCCGCTCCGGGCAACCTGTATGAGCTGATCGAGTGAGCAACCGGTGAGAACCGGGTAAGCGGTGCGTGGCCGTGTCGACGTGTGTGCGGAGCGTGGCCGGAAGTCATCCCTCCACGGCGCTGATACCCTGGTAGCCCGTGGACCGGTGGGCGCCCCCGTAAGGAAATACGGTACATACGACAAAAAGGGGTCCCCCGAACCGCAGCGACGGCATCTCCGGAAATCTCCGGACCAGAAGCCGCACCGCACCCCAGACCGCGACCACGGGAGCCCCCTCTTGGCCATGCCGCCCAAATCCACGACGACCAAGCACATCTTCGTCACCGGGGGTGTCGCCTCCTCGCTCGGCAAGGGCCTCACCGCCTCCAGCCTGGGCATGCTCCTCAAGGCCCGCGGGCTGCGCGTCGTCATGCAGAAGCTGGACCCGTACCTGAACGTCGACCCGGGCACGATGAACCCGTTCCAGCACGGCGAGGTGTTCGTCACCAACGACGGCGCCGAGACCGACCTGGACATCGGACACTACGAGCGTTTCCTCGACCGCGACCTGGACGGCAGCGCCAATGTCACCACGGGCCAGGTCTACTCGACCGTGATCGCCAAGGAGCGGCGCGGCGAGTACCTGGGCGACACGGTGCAGGTCATCCCACACATCACCAACGAGATCAAGCATCGCATCCGGCGCATGGCCACCGACGAGGTGGACGTCGTGATCACCGAGGTGGGCGGCACCGTCGGCGACATCGAGTCGCTGCCGTTCCTGGAGACCGTCCGCCAGGTGCGGCACGAGGTCGGCCGGGACAACGTCTTCGTGGTGCACATCTCGCTGCTGCCCTACATCGGTCCGTCCGGCGAACTGAAGACCAAGCCGACCCAGCACTCGGTCGCCGCCCTGCGCAACATCGGCATCCAGCCCGACGCGATCGTGCTGCGCTGCGACCGCGAGGTGCCCATTGCGATCAAGCGCAAGATCTCGCTGATGTGCGACGTCGACGAGGCCGCCGTGGTCGCCTGCCCCGACGCCCGCTCGATCTACGACATCCCCAAGGTCGTGCACACCGAGGGCCTGGACGCCTACGTCGTCCGCAAGCTGGACCTGCCCTTCCGTGATGTCGACTGGACGACCTGGGACGACCTGCTGGACCGCGTCCACAACCCCGACCACGAGATCACCCTGGCGCTCGTCGGCAAGTACATCGACCTGCCCGACGCCTACCTGTCGGTCACCGAGGCGCTGCGCGCGGGCGGCTTCGCCAACCGGGCCCGGGTGAAGATCAAGTGGGTCACCTCGGACGACTGCAAGACCCCGGCCGGCGCCGAAGCCCAGCTCGCCGACGTCGACGGCATCTGCATCCCGGGCGGCTTCGGCGACCGCGGCGTGCTCGGCAAGGTCGGCGCGATCCGCTACGCCCGCGAGACGGGGATCCCGCTGCTCGGCCTCTGCCTGGGCCTGCAGTGCATCGTGATCGAGGCCGCGCGCAACCTGGCCGACATCCCGGACGCCAACTCGACCGAGTTCGACTCCGCCACCGCCCACCCGGTCATCTCCACGATGGCCGAGCAGCTCGACATCGTCGCCGGCGAGGGCGACATGGGCGGCACCATGCGCCTGGGCATGTACCCGGCGAAGCTGGCCGAGGGCTCGATCGTGCGCGAGGTCCACGACGGCAAGGAGTACGTCGAGGAGCGCCACCGCCACCGCTACGAGGTCAACAACGCCTACCGCGCGGAGCTGGAGAAGAAGGCGGGCATCGTGTTCTCCGGGACGTCGCCGGACGGCAAGCTGGTCGAGTACGTCGAGTACCCGCGCGAGGTGCACCCCTATCTGGTCGCCACGCAGGCGCACCCGGAGCTGCGCTCGCGCCCGACCCGTCCGCACCCGCTGTTCGCCGGCCTTGTGCAGGCGGCGGTGCGACGGGCGGTCGGGGCGGAACGCGATTCCGAGTAGCACACCGGCGGTACGGTGGCCGGGGTGCGCCCCCGCACAGGGGGTGCCCCGGTTTTTCTCGTGCGCACGTGGAAGGACAGGGCATGACGATCAAGGACACCCCCGAGGAATGGGAGGTCCGGGCGACCGAGACGCCCTTCGTGGGGAACAAGACCTCCGTCCGCACGGACGAGGTGGTCATGCCCGACGGCGCGGTGGCCCGCCGCGACTACCAGGTCCACCCAGGTTCCGTGGGCGTGCTCGCCCTCGACGAGGAGGACAGGGTCCTGCTCATCCGCCAGTACCGCCACCCGGTCCGGCACAAGCTGTGGGAGATCCCGGCGGGACTGCTCGACGTGCCCGGCGAGAACCCGCTGCACGCGGCCCAGCGCGAGCTGTACGAGGAGGCGCACGTCAAGGCCGAGGACTGGCGGGTGCTGACCGACGTGTACACCACCCCGGGCGGTTGTGACGAGGCCGTACGGGTCTTCCTGGCCCGGAACCTGTCCGAGGCGGACGGCGAGCGCTTCGCCGTCGAGGACGAGGAGATCGACCTGGAGTACGCGCGCGTGTCCGTCGACGAGCTGGTGCGCGGGGTGCTGGCCGGGGAGCTGCACAACAACTGTCTCGCGGTGGGCGTCCTCTCGCTGGTCGCCGCCCGGTCCTGCGGCGGCCTGGACGCTCTGCGCCCGGCCGACGCGCCCTGGCCCGCGCGCCCCTTCGCCTCCTGAGTCCGACCGCCCCGCCCCCGGTGTGACGATCGCCTGATCCGATCGAGCGACCCACCCGCCGCGCTCCGCCCGGAACGTCGCGGAGCGTGAACTAGGCTCCTCGCGAATGAGCCGAAGAGAAGGCGCGGCGCCCGAACCGGAGTCCCGGCGGGCCGCGCGTGCGGTGGGACGGGAGTGTGGCCCGTGACGGATCAGGCGGTGGACACAGGCGGCGTGCGGCTGTCCGGACCCCCGGCCGTGGAAGGCCAGTTCCTGGGCCGTACAAGGGAGTTGAAGGAACTGCGCGCCGACATCGAGCGCGCGGGGCTCGACACCATCGCCGGGCGCAAGGCCGCCCGTGCCCGGGTCCTCCTCGTCGCCGGCCGGCCCGGCTCGGGCCGCACCGCGCTCGCCGGCGAACTGGCCCGGCAGGTCGCCCACCGCTATCCCGACGGCGTGCTGCGCACGCGGCTCGGCGAGCCCGACGGCACCCCCGTCCCGGTCGAGCGCGCCGCCCGCGAACTGCTGACCGCCCTCGGACTGCCCACCCCGCCCGGAGCCGCCGAGGACGATCTGACCGCCGATCTGCGCGAGGCCCTGGCCGGCCGCCGCATGCTGCTCCTGCTGGACGACGCGAGCAGCGCCGAGCAGGTCGACGCGCTGCTCCCGGACAGCTCGGACTGCCTGGTCGTCGCCGTGTCCGGGGGCCCGCTCACCGGGATTGCGAACGTCCGCCCGTGCACCGTGGGCGGGCTCGACACCAAGTCGGCCCTTGACCTGCTGACCCGTTCCGCCGGCTCGGTGCGCATCACCGTCGACCCGCGCGCCGCCGAGGACCTCGTCGAGGCGTGCCAGGCCCAGCCCTTCGCCCTCACCCTGGCCGGCGGCTGGCTCGCCGCCCGCCCCAAGGCGGCCGTCGCCGACCTGGCCAAGCGGCTGAACGCGGAGAGCGACGAGCAGACTCCGCTCGGCCGGGTGTTCCGGCTCGTCCACGAGACCCTGCCCGGGCCCGCCGCCCGGATACTGCGACTGCTCTGTCTGGCCCCCGCGGGCCTGGTCGACCCGCACACCGCCTCCGCCCTGGCCGGCTGCTCGGTCGGCGCCGCCCAGACCACCCTGGACGACTTCGTCGCCCTCGGCCTGCTGCGGGCGGTGGCCTCCCCGCTGCCGCAGTACGAGGTCCCCGGCTGCCTCCACCCCATGCTGCGCGCCCTCGCCGAGGCCCAGGACCGGCCCGGCGAGCTGCAACTGGCCCGGGCCCGGATGCTGGAACGAACCGTGCGCCTGCTCCACTCCTGCCGGGCGATCACCGAGACGGACAACCCCGAGGCCCGCGCGAAGCTCCAGGGCCTGCCCCGCACCCTGCGCTTCCCGACGCCCCGGGCCGCCGCCGACTGGCTGCGCATCCGTCGGCCCGCGCTGCTGGCCGCCGCCCGGCTCGCGGTCGCCGACGGAGAGCTGGACACCCTGGCCCGCCGACTGATGTCCCAGCTGGTCAGGGCCATGGTGGCGCACTTCGGCACCCAGGCGGCCGCCGCCGACCTGTACGGCATCCACGGCCTTGTGCTCGATGTGGCCGAGCGCCGGAAACTACCCAGGGAGCGGGCCGCCGCGCTGCTGAACCTCGGCGACCTGGACGCCCGGACCGGCCGCACGGCAAAGGCGCTGGTCCGCTATCGGGCCGCGCTGGACGCCGGACGGGAGGCGAACGACCCGTATGCGACCGGCCGCGCGATGGAATCCGTAGGCGGCGCGCACCAGGAGCTGGGGGACCACGACCGGGCCGCCGACTGGTTCGGTCGTGCCCTCGCCCAGCGCCTGGCCCGCGGCGAACGGGCGGACGCCGCCCGGCTCTACGGCCGCATTGCCACTTCCCACACCTACGCGGGCCGCTACGGCGAGGCGCTCAGGTGCTGGCGCGCGGCCGTCGCCGGCTACCGCAAGTCGGGCGATGTCGCCGCGCAGGCGCGGGCGTTGAGCGAACTGGCACGGGTCCAGGAGTACGCCGGACGGCCCGAGGAGTCGCTGCGCACCTGTCAGGAGGCGGTGGAGTGGGCGCGCCGCGCCGAGGACGTGCGGCTGCAGGCCGCCCTCCAACTGCGGCTCGCCGACACCCTGGACCACCTCGGCGACTGCGCCGCCGCCCGACTGCACCGCAGCGCCGCCGAGCGCATGCTGGGTGAACAGACGCAGGACCTCCAGGAGGGCCGTGCGAGCGGATCAGACCCGGAGCACGGTGCTAACGCCTGCGAAATCCGCAGTACACCCGGCCAAGATTAATGCAATGAAAGGCTAGACAGCCGGAACACCTTCATTAAACTGGCTCTGCCGCACTTTCTCCTGCGGTGTCTCCTGGTGTGCTCGCATGCCCGGAATGTCTTGCAATGCCCCACGCCCTCTGAGCCAAGGACCGTGATCGACGTGAAGGTCGGCATCCCCCGCGAGGTCAAGAACAACGAGTTCCGGGTGGCCATCACCCCCGCTGGCGTGCATGAGCTGGTGCGGGGCGGTCACCAGGTCGTCGTCGAGCGCGCCGCCGGTGTCGGCTCCTCGATCCCGGACGAGGAGTACGTCGCCGCCGGCGCCGAGATCCTCCCGACCGCCGACGAGGTGTGGGCCGCCGCCGACCTGCTGCTGAAGGTCAAGGAGCCCATCGCGGAGGAGTACCACCGGCTCCGCAAGGACCAGACGCTCTTCACCTATCTGCACCTGGCCGCGTCCAAGGAGTGCACCGACGCGCTGCTGGAGTCCGGCACGACGGCGATCGCGTACGAGACCGTCGAGCTGCCGGGCCGCGCCCTGCCGCTGCTCGCCCCGATGTCCGAGGTCGCGGGCCGGCTGGCCCCGCAGGTCGGCGCGTACCACCTGATGCGCGCGAACGGCGGCCGCGGCGTGCTGCCCGGCGGTGTGCCGGGTGTGCTGGCCGGCCGGGCCGTCGTCATCGGCGGCGGTGTCTCCGGCTGGAACGCCGCGCAGATCGCCATCGGCATGGGCTTCCAGGTGACCCTGCTCGACAGGGACATCAACAAGCTCAAGGAGGCCGACAAGATCTTCGGAACGAAGATCCAGACCGTTGTCTCCAACGCCTTCGAGCTGGAAAAGGCGTGCCTGGAGGCCGACCTGGTGATCGGTGCCGTCCTCGTCCCGGGCGCCCGGGCCCCGAAGCTGGTCACCAACGAGCTGGTCTCCCGGATGAAGGCGGGAAGTGTCCTTGTCGACATCGCGATCGACCAGGGCGGCTGCTTCGAGGACTCCCGCCCGACCACGCACGCCGAGCCGACCTTCCCGGTCCACGACTCGGTCTTCTACTGCGTCGCCAACATGCCGGGCGCGGTGCCCAACACCTCCACCTACGCGCTGACCAACGCCACCCTGCCGTACATCGTCTCCCTCGCGAACAACGGCTGGGTCGAGGCGCTGCGCCGGGACCCCGCGCTGGCCAAGGGTCTCAACACCCATGACGGCAAGGTGGTGTACCGAGAGGTCGCCGAGGCACACGGCCTGGAGCACGTGGCCCTGGAGAGCCTGCTCGGCTAAGTGACCTTCTCGTAAAGGCGATACGTCAACTCGGCGCGTCAACCCCATACATCCGGCCGGACCTTGTCCCGCAAGGTCCGGCCGGATGTGTGTATGGTCACTTTGCGGCTCTCGATCAACTCGCCTCGAACGTAACCCTTCGACCGATTCGTACACCGGTGGAACCTGCTGTGCGACGGTCGTACGCCCTTGACAGAGGGATGTTTCATTGCCGACACATCCGGCCGGGTCCGGCGGATTGTGTTGCTGCGGACCGCCGACACGCCATAGAGTCGCCAACCGTCGGCATGGTGCCACGCTGACCTGTCTAGAAGTTCCCTGGTCACCAAGGAGGTAAGACGACTTGTGAATGAGTCGACATTTTCTCCCGGGGGTGGTCAACCAGGAATGCGTGTACGGGGCCGGGGTCCCGCGGGGTTCGAGGCTGTCGGCTCCGTCGCTGTGCGCACCTTCGCAGCCCACCAGAGTCACCGGATTCCTGGGGTGACTCAGCCAGCACACCAGAGCATGGATGGCCATCACGTGAACGCCATGGCCGGCGACGGAAGTGGCGCGCCCCACAACCAATTCGCCGACTACGACGAACTGCCCGAGGGGCACTTCTACGACCCCGACGCCGAGTACGAGCCCGACCCCGAGTACGCGGCCACGCTCGCGCCCGACGCTGCCCGTCAGCGCCGCGAGCGCGTCGGCCCGACCGGGCGTCCGCTGCCGTACTTCCCGATCCCGGGCCCGCTGACCGATCACGGACCCGCGAAGATCATCGCGATGTGCAACCAGAAGGGCGGCGTCGGCAAGACCACGTCGACCATCAACCTGGGTGCCGCGCTCGCGGAGTACGGACGGCGTGTACTGCTCGTGGACTTCGACCCGCAGGGCGCGCTGTCGGTCGGCCTCGGCGTCAACCCGATGGAGCTCGACCTCACCGTCTACAACCTGCTCATGGAGCGGGGCATGTCCGCGGACGAGGTCCTGCTGAAGACCGCGGTCCCCAACATGGACCTGCTCCCGAGCAATATCGACCTGTCGGCCGCCGAGGTCCAGCTGGTCTCCGAGGTCGCCCGTGAGTCGACGCTGCAACGCGCCCTGAAGCCGCTGCTGCCCGACTACGACTACATCGTGATCGACTGCCAGCCCTCGCTCGGCCTGCTCACCGTCAACGCCCTGACGGCCGCGCACAAGGTCATCGTGCCGCTGGAGTGCGAGTTCTTCGCCCTGCGCGGGGTGGCGCTGCTCACCGAGACCATCGAGAAGGTCCAGGAGCGGCTCAATCCGGAGTTGGAGCTCGACGGGATCCTCGCCACGATGTACGACTCGCGTACGGTGCACAGCCGTGAGGTGCTCGCGCGTGTCGTCGAGGCGTTCGACGACCACGTCTACCACACGGTCATCGGCCGCACGGTCCGCTTCCCGGAGACCACGGTCGCCGGTGAGCCCATCACCACCTACGCCTCCAACTCCGTCGGTGCCGCCGCCTACCGCCAGCTCGCCAGGGAGGTGCTCGCCCGGTGTCACGCCGAGTGAGTCTGCCCGGGGCCGACGAACTGTTCCGTACGACAGGAGGGACGGCGCTCCAGGCGTCCACTCCCCGGCGCCAGGCCAACGGCGAGGCCCGGGTGCCGGCTCCCGCAGGGGAGAGCGACCCGGCCGTCGCCGAGGACGCGCCGCAGTCCGTGCCCGCGCGGGGCGGCGACGGCGACGGCGCGGAGCATGTGGCGGCGGAGGCGGAGCCCGCCGACACCGGCGAGTCCCGCAGCCGCTCCGGCGCGGAGCGCCCCGTGCGGCGTCAGGCGGCGCAGGAAGGTTCTTCTGCCGCCTCCGCCTCCGCCGCGGGTACGCCGCCGCGCAAGCGCGGACGCGCCGCGGCACGGCGGCCCAGTGGGCGCGAGCGACACGACGAGAAGATCACCGTGTATGTGTCCGCCGAGGAGCTGATGGACCTGGAGCATGCGCGCCTGGTCCTGAGAGGCGAGCACGGGCTGGCCGTCGACCGCGGGCGCATCGTGCGCGAGGCAGTCGCCGTGGTGCTGGCCGACCTGGAGTCCCGTGGGGACGCGAGCATTCTTGTACGCCGCCTACGGGGTCGCTGAGCGCTCGGCTGGGGCTGTGATGGGTTGTTGGTCGGGTGTGGGTTGGTTGTGGTTGGTTGCGCAGTTCCCCGCGCCCCTATTGGGTTGTCGGTCGGGTGCGGGTTCGTAGTGGCTGGTCGCGCAGTTCCCCGCGCCCCTTTGGGCGTGCTGTCGTGCGATGGGTTGGTGGGGTGGACCGGGGGGTTGGGCTGTGGTGGGTTGTCGGTCGGGTGTGGGTTCGTTGTGGCTGGTGGGGTAGTTCCTGTGTTGCTTTTGTGGTGGTGTCGGACCGTCATGGACCTTGGTCGACCTGCTTGCCGGTAGCTCGTGCTGCTTGGCGATAGCCTGCGGGGGTCATGAGCTCGAACGATCCTTCCGTCCGCGGCGCATCCGCCGGCCGTAGGCGTGCGCTGGGGCGGGGACCGGGCGCCGCGCCACCGGCTCCGCCGGCGGACGTCGCCGTTCCTGAACTCGCGGTCGTCGTCGCCGGGCCGGAGGCCGCCGCTTCGGTGCCGCAGGCCGACATGGTCGGGCCGCAAGGTGTCGGGGGCGAGCTTCAAGACGTCGCGGTCGAGCCGGAGTTCGTGGTGTCCGATGGCGCAGAATGTGCTGCCGGGCCCGCCGTCGACGGGGACGAGTCCGGCGACGGTGTCTTCAAGGTTCGGCTCGCCAACTTCGAGGGCCCCTTCGACCTGCTGCTCCAGCTCATCTCCAAGCACAAGCTCGACGTCACCGAGGTGGCGCTCTCCAAGGTCACCGACGAGTTCATGGCGCACATCCGGGCGATGGGGCCGGACTGGGACCTGGACCAGACGACCGAGTTCCTGGTCGTGGCCGCCACCCTGCTCGACCTGAAGGCGGCCCGGCTGCTGCCCGCCGCCGAGATCGAGGACGAGGCCGACCTCGCCCTGCTGGAGGCCCGCGACCTGCTGTTCGCCCGGCTGCTCCAGTACCGCGCGTACAAACAGATCGCCGACATCTTCAACCGCCGGCTCGTCGAGGAGGCCCGGCGCCACCCCCGTACCGTGGGCCTCGAACCGCACCACGCCGAACTGCTGCCCGAGGTCGTCATCAGCATCGGCCCCGAGGGCTTCGCCCGGCTCGCGGTCAAGGCGATGCAGCCCAGACCGAAGCCCCAGGTGTACGTCGACCACATCCACGCGCCGCTGGTCAGCGTGCAGGAGCAGGCGGGCCTCGTGGTCGTCCGGCTCAGGGAACTGGGCGAGGCCAGCTTCCGGGCCCTCGTCGAGGACACCGACGACACGCTGACCGTGGTCGCCCGCTTCCTCGCCCTGCTGGAGCTGTACCGCGAGAAGGCCGTGGCCCTGGACCAGGAGACCGCCCTCGGCGAGCTGATCGTGCGCTGGACCGGTGGCGACGGCGCCGACACACCGACGGTGACGGACGAGTTCGACCGGCCCCCCGAGCAGCCCAAGGAGGAGAAGAAGGCGTGAGCGAGGACACCACGGGTCTCCCGGCGGGCGCGCCCACCGTCGCGGACCTCGATCTCCGGCCCGCCCTGGAGGCGGTGCTCATGGTCGTGGACGAACCCGCGACCGAGGAGCACCTCGCCAAGATCCTGCAGCGGCCCAGGCGGCAGATCGGGGACGCGCTGCGGGCACTGGCCGACGAGTACACCGTGCAGGGCCGCGGCTTCGAACTGCGGCTCGTCGCCGGCGGCTGGCGCTTCTACACCCGCCCCGAATACGCGGCCGCCGTCGAGGGCTTCGTGCTGGACGGCCAGCAGGCCCGGCTCACCCAGGCCGCGCTGGAGACCCTGGCCGTGGTCGCCTACCGCCAGCCGGTCAGCCGCAGCCGCGTCTCGGCCGTACGCGGGGTCAACTGCGACGGTGTGATGCGCACCCTTCTGCAGCGCGGACTGATCGACGAGGCGGGCGCGGAACCCGAAACAGGTGCGATCCTGTACAGGACGACGAACTACTTCCTGGAGCGGATGGGCCTGCGCGGCCTGGACGAGCTTCCGGAGCTCGCGCCCTTCCTCCCGGAGGCGGAGGCGATCGAGGCCGAGACCCAGGAGGGCGTGCCGTCGTTCGACCCGGACGCACCCGATGCGCCCGGCGGTCAGGACGCAGACGACTAAGACGGAATTTTGATGCGAAGCAGCGGCAGCGGCAGGAACGGCGGGCGCGGCAACCACCGCGGTGCCGGCAACAACAGGGACGAGCGGCAGGGGCAGGGCCGTCCCCGCAAGCCCCGCCCCGAGGAGCGCCGCTACGACGTCGGCCCCGGCGCGACGAAGGACGGCCCCCGGTCCGGACGCGGCGGCGCCGCGCGCGGCGGCGCCAAGGGCGGGCCCAAGCAGTCCCAGCAGCGCGACGGACGTACCGACCCGGGACGCTCCCGCGAGTACGAGGCACGCGCCGAGGAGCGCAACCGCGAGCGGTACGCGGGCAAGGCGGACGTCAAGCCGCCCAGGACCTTCCCAGGCGCCGAGCAGGAGGGCGAGCGGCTGCAGAAGGTCCTCGCGCGCGCGGGCTACGGCTCCCGCCGGGCCTGCGAGGAGCTGATCGACCAGGCCCGTGTCGAGGTCAACGGGGAGATCGTCACCGAGCAGGGCAAGCGCGTCGACCCGGAGAAGGACGAGGTCAAGGTCGACGGGCTCACCGTCGCCACGCAGTCGTACCAGTTCTTCTCGCTCAACAAGCCCGCCGGTGTCGTCTCGACCATGGAGGACCCCGACGGCCGCCAGTGCCTCGGCGACTATGTCACCAACCGGGAGACCAGGCTCTTCCACGTCGGCCGGCTCGACACCGAGACCGAGGGCGTCATCCTGCTCACCAACCACGGCGAGCTGGCGCACCGGCTGACCCACCCCAGGTACGGCGTGAAGAAGACCTACCTCGCCGCGATCGTCGGCCCGATCCCGCGCGACCTGGGCAAGCGCCTCAAGGACGGCATCCAGCTGGAGGACGGGTACGCGCGCGCGGACCACTTCCGGGTGGTCGAGCAGACCGGGAAGAACTACCTGGTCGAGGTGACCCTGCACGAGGGCCGCAAGCACATCGTGCGCCGCATGCTCGCCGAGGCCGGCTTCCCGGTGGAGAAGCTGGTGCGCACCGCCTTCGGTCCGATCCCCCTCGGCGACCAGAAGTCGGGCTGGCTGCGCCGCCTGTCGAACACCGAGGTCGGGATGCTGTTGAAGGAAGTCGACCTCTGAGGGCCCGAGAACCTGAAGAGCCAGGTACCTGAAGAGCCGAGGGCCTCAAGAGTTGAGGGCCTGACGACTTGTGCACCGGGCACCCCTTCTTTATAGTCGCGATGACTATTAAGAGGAGGGGGTGTCGGTGCAGGGCTACGACAAGCACACGTACGAACCCTTCGCCGTCACCGTCGACCTGGCGGTGCTCACCCTCCGCGGGGGCGGCCTGCATGTGCTGCTCGTCGAGCGCGGGCAGCAGCCGTACGCCGGCCGCTGGGCGCTGCCCGGCGGCTTTCTGCTGCCCGACGAGTCGGCGGAGACCGCCGCCCGGCGCGAACTGGCCGAGGAGACCGGGCTCGGCGATGTCACCGGGCTGCGCCTGGAACAGCTGGGTGCCTACAGCGAGCCCGGCCGCGACCCGCGGATGCGGGTCGTCTCGGTCGCTTTTACCGCGCTGCTGCCCGACGCCCCCGAACCCCGCGGCGGCGGCGACGCCGCCCAGGCGCGCTGGCTGCCGTACGACG